>JAWKUA010000012.1 GCA_041398785.1 Planctomycetaceae bacterium
GAGCTGCCGGTCTCGCTCCGAAACGCTTCGCGTCGCATGAAAGATCCTCGAATTTCCCGGCTGGCGGAAACGCTGCTGGATCACAGTTGCCAGCTGTCCGCCGGTCAGGTCGTGTTGATTGAGGCGTTTGATCTGCCGGATCCTGCTCTGGTCTGCAGTCTGGTGGATGGCGCCTATCAGCGCGGCGCATTGCCGCTGGTGTCCTGGAAAAGCAATGCTGTCCTGCGCAGCCTGTACCTTGGCGCCACCGAGGAAGCCATGACGCTGGCCGGCGAACTGGAATCGGCGGCGATGGAGCGGGCTGACGCTTACATCGGAATTCGGGGCACCGCCAATTCCACCGAATTCGCGGACGTCCCCGCCGAAAGGATGGACCTGTTTTCAAAGCACTGGTGGCAGCCGGTGCATATTCATATTCGAGTCCCCGAAACTCGCTGGGTTGTACTGCGTTATCCGACGCCGTCGATGGCTCAGTCGGCGAATTCCAGCACGGAACAGTTCGAAGACTTCTTCTTCGACGTCTGCACCGCGGACTACGCAAAAATGGCGGAAGATCTGAAACCGCTGGTGGCCCGCATGGAAGCCGCTGACCAGGTGCGCATTACGTCGCCCGGTACGGATCTGACGTTTTCCATCCGCGACATTCCCGTCGTTCCGTGTTCCGGAGAATGCAACATTCCGGACGGCGAATGTTTCACAGCGCCCGTGAGAGACAGCGTCAACGGAACGATTCGATTCAACACCCGGTCGCGGTATCAGGGCGTCGTGTTTGACGGAATTGAATTCGAACTGAAGGACGGGAAGATCGTCAGGGCGACGTGCCAGAACGAACACGACCGGCTGAATCGAATTCTGGATTCGGACGAAGGTGCCCGCTACGTGGGTGAATGGTCATTCGGGACGAACAACCGAATTCTGCACCCGATGCTGGACACGCTGTTCGACGAAAAGATCGGCGGATCGTTCCACTTCACTCCCGGCAATGCGTACGACGAAGCCGACAATGGAAACCGCAGCATGGTTCATTGGGACCTGGTGCTGATTCAGCGGCCGGATTATGGCGGCGGCGAGATCCTGTTTGACGGCGAATTGCTGCGTAAGGATGGCCGCTTTGTTCCCGATGATCTTCAGCCGCTGAACGCGGGTCTGCCGGAATAGTCGCCTGTGGCCAAACCGACGCCGAATGCGTATTCTGTCCTGGAACAGCGGAACGCATTCCTGCAGCAGTCGGTGGTGTTTTGGCGAACTTCGACGACACACAAATTCAGGGTGACGATGAACGGGAAGGTTCGCGTCGCCTGAGCATGGAGGACAAGGCTCCGCCGGCTGAAATTGAGGGCTATTCCGTGATGCGCCGGCTGGGCACCGGAGCCTACGGAACGGTCTGGCTGGCTCGCGAGGATCACACCGGCCGGATGGTGGCGATCAAGTACTATCCGCATCGCCGGGGGCTGAACTGGTCGCTGCTGAATCGCGAAGTCGAAAAGCTGGCGACTCTGTACGCGTCGCGAAACATCGTGCGGCTGCTGGATGTCGGCTGGAATGCCGAGCCGCCGTACTACGTGATGGAGTTCGTCGAAAACGGTTCTCTGGGAGCCTACCTTGCCGGCGGGCCGGTCGGTGTCGACGAAGCGATTCGCATCTGTCGCCAGGTCTGCGACGCACTTGTGGAAGCTCACGGCGCCGGAGTGCTGCACTGCGATCTGAAGCCTGACAACGTGCTACTGGACGCACAGTTTCACGTTCGACTCTGCGACTTCGGCCAGTCGCGCATGTCGCACGAACAGAGTCCGGCTTTGGGAACGCTGTACTATATGGCTCCCGAACAGGCCGATCTGAACGCCGTCCCGGACGCCCGCTGGGACGTGTATGCCGTTGGGGCACTGCTGTATCACATGCTGACCGGACAGCCGCCGTATCGCGAACCGGAAATCCAGCGGCAACTGGAATCCACCGGTTCGCTGCTGGAACGGCTGGAGCTGTATCAGCAGATCATCCGGAATGCCCCTCCGCCATCGCTGCATCAAAAGGTGCGCGGTGTGGACAATCGCCTGGCCGGACTGGTCGACCGGTGCCTCGCCGTTGATCCGGCGATGCGGCTGCCGAACGCTCAGGCCATCATCGACGAACTCGATGCCCGCGAACGTCACCGGGCTCGCCGGCCCCTGCTGCTGCTGGGCGTCCTCGGTCCGATTCTGCTGATGGCGGCCATGGTCCCGATCTTCGTGAATGCGCTGCAGAACAACCTGGAGACCATGGCGCGCAAGCTGGTGGAACGGGCGCTGGAAAGCGACGCATTGTCTGCCGGAATTCAGGCGCGAGGGCTGCAGGATCAGCTTGAGCTGCGCCTGGATGAACTGGATGCGATCGCCAACGACGACGAGTTTGTGGGAACACTGGAATCGCTGATGCAGCGGCCGTCGGAGGAAATCGCCGCGGAGATGACAAGGCTGCATCTGGCCGCACCTGCCGATCTGCCGGACTGGCTGCGCGAACTCGATGAAGCGCACGACCGCGCGGATGCGGCCAATCGGCACCGCGACAGAAGTCTGGACACAAGCTGGTTTCTGACCGACGCTCGTGGCACACAGATCTGGCGGCGTCCCTACAGCCCGAAAACGATCGGCGGCAATTTTTCCTACCGCGACTATTTTCACGGACGAAATCTGGAATACGAAGAGGGAAACGTGCCGGATGATGTCCTGCCGATTCAGTCGCCTCATGTGTCGATCGCATTTCGCAGCGAAGCAACGAACCGCTACATGGTGGCGCTTAGTGTTCCCGTTCGGTCGTCGTCCGGAGAAGTCATCGGCATCTTCGCGCGGACGGCACATCTGGGAGACCTGCAGGATCACCTGGGAAAACAGATTCAGGGAACCAGGACCGAGGCCGATACCGTCAATCGAATCATCGCTCTGGCAGACGTTCGAACGGGAAGGCTGCTGGATCATCCGTGGCTGACACCGGAGGTTCTGAAACGCAGCGAAGAAGAAGCGAAGAAGCTGTTTTCCCGCCTGCAGATGCGTGATTCCGATATCGATGCGGCTCGGGCGGAGATCGCAAAGAGGGCTGGCTTCCCGCCGGAAACGGACGAAAGCGAAGATGGCAGCGTCGATGCTGCTGCCGGGAATCCGCGATCCACGCCGTATGTCACTCTGCCGGATTATCAGGATCCGGTTGGCGCCCTGGACGAACCTGCCGCCGGTGACTTTCGCGGCCCCTGGATGGCCGCGATGGCGGCCATGGAAATCGAAACGACGCCGTGGCTGGTGATCGTGCAGGAAAATCGCGATGCCGCGCTGTTGCCGGTTCGGGAAATGGCCGCGCGAGCCACGCGACAGGCGTGGCTGGCGGTCGCGGCCAGTTTCGCCATGATGGCTGCCGTCTGGGTGTTTGTGTGGCGCGCCCTGTCCCGCGAAAAGCCGGGTGTGCCTCTGAAGCGACCGCCGGAGATCGATTCCTGAACCCGCACGCCGGCGCGGTGGCAGACGCTCTCCGATGAATTCCGCTGTCGCCGCATCACCCCCATCGCATATTCTGACGACGCGACTGCGGTCTCGACAGAAACTCCCGCAGTCGCAGCGAATTCAGTGATCCGCGACGACGAAGGATTCGTACCGAGTGTCTCGCCAGCGCGGGTGCCTGACTGCGCGTGTCGCCTGACGCCGATCAGTTCAGAATTCCGTCCCCATGTTGCTACCGCTGACGACCGACGCGCCTATCTATCATCTGCCGATTGCGACGGTCGGACTGATCGTGGCCAATTTCGTCTGCTTCTTCGCCAATGGCAGCGGCATCGATGATGTCGATCATGCCTGGATCCTGCACTTCGGCACGATCAACCCGCTGGAATGGCTGACGAACATGTTCTCGCACGCCGATGCGGTCCACCTGGTGGGAAACATGTACTTCCTGTGGACGTTCGGGTTCGTTGTGGAGGGCAAGCTTGGCTGGTTTCGAATGCTGAAGCTGTACCTGCTGATCGGGATCACTCAGTCAGCGCTGGTGCAGTTCATCATGTACATCCCCGGCGGAACGGGAGCACTGGGCGCTTCGTCGGCGATCATGGGACTGATGGCCGTCTGCCTCGTCTGGGCGCCAAAGAACGAGTTCAGCGTGCTGATGTTTTTCCTGTACCGCGTGTTCTGGTTCGACGTCACCATCATGTGGCTTTCGGTCTGGTACCTGTTCTGGGACAGCCTGAGCTGGCTGTTTATGGGCTTTTCCATGAGCACGCCGGCGCTGCATCTGTCGGGAGCGCTGGTGGGATTCGCCCTGGGAGTCCTGTATGTGAAGAAGGACTGGGTCGACTGCGAGAACTGGGACTTGTTTGCCGTGCTGAAGGGAACGTATGGCCGGTTCGGCGATCCCTCAACGACCGTCGGCAGCCACGCGGATCCGGCGTTGCTGTTCGGAAAGGAAGTTGACGTATCGGATATTCGCGTCGCGGAATTCTCCGACGATTCCAGGCCGCGAATTCGTCATGACGATCGCCAAGAACTGCGCCGAATTGAACGGCTGATCGATGCCGGCCACGCTCTGGACGCTTCCGAATCGCTGATGTTGCTGCGGCTGACAGCGTCCGATGCGCTGCTGGACGAAATCCGTCTGAAACGCCTGGCGACGGGCCTGATCCGGGCGAATGCCATCGACGAATCCGAGATTGCTCTCGAAGAGTACGTGAGACGGTTTCCGGAATCCGCCGCCTGGGCTCGGCTGAAGATCGCTCAGATCCTGCTGGTCGAGCGACAACGTCCGGCGGCGGCGCTGCGGTCGCTGAAACAGATTCGACTTTCGCAGCTTTCCGAAGATCAGCAGATCCTGGCAAAGAAAGTTGCCGCGGAAGCCAAACGTCAGGTCAAAGCCGGAGTCGAAGATACCGAAGAAGAATGGTGAGGCGTCCAGGGTTCCTCGGCGTTGCCAGCCTTCGGCTTTATCGAGGTCAGCCGCGCTGGTTCCGCACGAGTGCTGAAAACGAACGCCGAATACTGAACCGTGGTCTGAGGCCGTCTACAATCCGCGTGACTTCAGACAAAGGCGGACGACATGGCGGCGACAGCAGAGCAATCAGCGCTGGACACGTTTCACGATTGCACGCGCGACTGGTTCATCGCTTCCTTCGGTCAACCGACCCGTGTTCAGGCCCAGGCCTGGCCGGCGATCGCCAACCGCGAAAACGCCCTGCTGTTGGCTCCCACGGGTTCCGGAAAAACGCTGGCCGCGTTTCTGGCGGCGATTGACCGGATGTTCTTCCGGAATCTTTCGGAAGAAGCCGAAGCTTCGCAAACCGGCGTTCGCGTGGTGTACGTGTCTCCTCTGAAGGCTCTGGGTGTTGACGTTGATCGCAACCTTCGAGCACCCATTGCCGGATTGCGGCACTTCGCAGAGCGTCATGACGTACCGCACCACGTCCCGTCGGTTGCTGTTCGTTCCGGCGATACGCCGCAGCGAGAACGAGCGCTGATCGTTCGGCAGCCTCCCGACATTCTGATCACGACGCCGGAGTCCCTGTATCTGATGCTGACATCCAGGGCGGCGGTGGTGCTGGCCAGCGTCGAAACGGTAATCGTCGACGAAATTCACGCGATGGCCGGCACAAAACGCGGCGCGCACCTGTTCGTCACGCTGGAACGACTGGAACGGTTGCGAGCGACATCATCCGCCCACGCCACGTCATTCCAACCTCCTCCGTCATTCCCGCATCCTCCGTCATTCCCGCGCAGGCGGGAACCCAGTGCTCCCGCGACACTGCAGCGCATCGGTCTGTCCGCCACTCAGCGACCGCTCGAAGAAATCGCCCGGCTGCTCGGTGGAGGAAGTGCGTGCGCCGATCCGGATGTTTCACCGACGCCGCGTCGCGTCACCATCATCGACGCGTCCGAACGTCGCCGGTTTGATCTCACGGTGGAAATGCCGGCGGAAGAACAGGAAACGGTCGACGAGAGAACGCGACCGGGTGCCCGCCTGCGCGGGACTGACGTAGCGAGTGCTTCCGCTGATTACACCGACGTCCCGAACGGCCCCGCCGGCTCGGCGTCGTCGATCCCGTCGGTCTGGCCGTCGATTCATCCGCGGCTTGTGGAACTCATCCGCGCCAACCGGTCGACGATGATCTTCGCCAACAGTCGTCGTCTGGCCGAACGGCTGGCCAGCGCGATCAACGAACTTGCCGGAGAAGAACTTGCTCTGGCCCATCACGGTTCCATTTCGAAGGACACACGGCTGGTCATCGAAGACCGCCTGAAGCGAGGCGATCTGCCGGCGATTGTGGCTACGTCGTCAATGGAACTGGGTATTGACATGGGTGCCGTCGACCTGGTCATTCAGATTGAAGCGCCGCCGACGATTGCGTCCGGCACGCAGCGAATCGGCCGCGCCGGGCATCAGGTCGGTGCGATTTCAACGGGAGTCATCTTTCCCAAGTATAAGGGCGACCTGCTGGCCTGCAGTGCCGCCACCGGCGCGATGATGGATGGGTGGGTCGAAGAAACTCATTACCCGCGAAACCCGATCGACATTCTTGCGCAGCAGATCGTTGCCGTTGTGGCGCGGGAGACGATCGCTGTCGATGACCTGTACTCGCTGATGCGCGGGGCGGCTCCGTTTTTCGACCTGCCGCGATCTTCGTTCGAAGGAGTGCTTGATCTGTTGTCGGGCCGATACCCCAGCGACGAGTTTTCCGAACTGCGTCCGCGCATCAACTGGGATCGCAACAACAACACGGTTTCCGGTCGGCGGGGTGCTCAGCGGCTGGCGATTCTGAACGGCGGCACGATACCCGATCGGGGCTTATACGGCGTCTTCCTGATCGGCGACGGCGGCGAAAGCGGCGGCCGGGTCGGTGAGCTGGACGAAGAAATGGTCTTTGAGTGCCGGCCGGGCGACGTGTTCCTGCTGGGAGCGTCGTCCTGGCGCGTCATGGACATTACTCGCGATCGCGTGCTTGTTGTGCCGGCGCCGGGTGAGCCCGGACGCATGCCGTTCTGGAAGGGCGATAGTCCCGGTCGGCCGCGGGAATTCGGCCAGGCCATCGGGCGACTCGCTCGCGAACTGACGACCGAGAGCCGTCAGACTGCCGTCGATCGGCTGACGATCGATCATGGTCTGCAGCCGTCCGCCGCGAACAGCCTGCTCGATTATCTGAATGACCAGATCGAAGCGACCGGTGAACTTCCGTCGGACGCGGCGATCGTCGTCGAAAGTTTTCCTGACGAAGTCGGCGACTGGCGGCTGGTGATCCTGTCTCCGTTCGGAGCCCGTGTGCATGCTCCGTGGGCGATGCTGGTGGCGGCCAGGCTGCGAGAAGCGACCGACACCGAAGTTGATGTCGTCTGGACCGACGACGGAATTCTGTTTCGTGTTCCCGAAGCCGGTGATCTTCCCGAGCCGGACTTTTTCTTTCCCGAACCGGATGAAGTCGAAGATGAGCTGATTCGGCATTTGGGCGACACGGCATTGTTCGCGGCGAAGTTTCGGGAAAACGCGGGACGATCGCTGTTGCTGCCTCGCCGCAGTCCGGGCCGTCGCACTCCCCTCTGGCTGCAGCGGCGCAAGTCCGGCGATCTGTTGAAAGTCGCTGCCAGGTATCGGGAATTTCCCATTCTGATGGAAACCTACCGCGAATGCCTGCGCGACGTGTTTGACGTCAGCGGTCTGGTTTCGCTGTTGCGGGATGTGAAGTCGGGCACGATCAGCGTGAAGTCGGTTCGCCGGCAGTCTCCGTCGCCGTTTGCCTCCGCGGCGCTGTTTTCGTTTGTCGGCAACTTTGTTTATGAGGGCGATGCGCCATTGGCCGCACGCCGCGCCGCGTCGCTGACTCTGGACCACACCAGACTGCGCGAACTGCTCGGGACCGTGAACTTCCGCGAGCTGTTCGATCCCGTCGTCGTGGCAGAGTTGCTGCGGGAACTGCAGCGGATCCCGTTTCGTTGCGATCAACAGGACTTCGATAACGGCGACGGGGCACCTGCGTCACCGAATTCGTTCGAGAACGAATCCGGCTCGACGCTGCGATTCCCGCTTCGCGACGCCGACGATGTGCATGGCCTGCTGCTGGATCTCGGGCCGTTGTCTGTTGATGAAATCCGTCTGCGCGCAGGTGGTGCGATCGAACCTGGCACCCGTCACCTGGATGACTGGCGGGACGAACTTGTCACCGCGCGGCGGATCTTTCCGGCACAGATCGCCGGTGAAGAACGATTTGCGGCTGCCGAAGATGCCTCGCGGCTGCGTGACGCGCTGAACGTGCAGATCCCGCACGTCCTCGCGGATGCATTCCGGCAGCCGGTGGCTGAGCCACTGATCGACCTGGTGTCGCGATATGCAAGAAGTCACACACCGTTCACCGCGATCGACGTTGCTGCGCGCTTCGGGCTGGACGTCGGACGAGTGCTTGATGCGCTGGCAGAACTGTCTTCGCGCGACCGCGTCGTGGAAGGCGAGTTTCTTCAGGGTGGCGACGGTCGCGAATGGTGCGACCGGAACGTACTGCGAACACTCAAGCGCAGAAGTCTCGCCGCAATTCGCCGCCAGGTCGAAGCCGTTGATACCACGGCACTGGCACGCTTCCTTCCGGTCTGGCACGGCATCACGCGACCTCGCCGCGGACTGGATGGTCTGCTGGATGCGATCGAACAGCTTCAGGGAATTCCGCTGCCGGCGTCGTCGCTCGAAAACGAAATTCTGCCCGCGCGAGTCACGGGCTTCCGGACGGCCGACCTGGACGAATTGTGCGTCGCCGGAGAAGTGATCTGGCAGGGATTCGATTCCACCGGAAACCACGACGGACGCGTTGCGCTGTATCTCACGGACAGTTTTCCGCTGCTTTCTCCGGCGATCGAACCACTGGTCGATGACTCCGCCGACCGGCTGAGAACGCTGCTGGCGGATCGCGGAGCACTCTTCTTCGAACAGATCTGCGGTGAACTTCGCGGCTTCCCGAATGACGTGCTGGACGTGTTGTGGCGACTGGTCTGGAACGGGGAAATCACAAACGACACGCTTACGCCACTGCGATCACTGCGCGCCGGACGTGCTTCCGGTCGGCGGTCGGAACGCGGCAGCCGGCGGATGTTCCGGTCTCGCAGGCAGAATCATCTGGCCGGTTCCGAAGGACGCTGGACGCTGCCGGAAGCCGCTCGCGCGGTGCATTCACAGGCTGCGGTCACTGCGCCTTCAGTCACCGAACGTCAGGCCGCCATCGCAGCGCAGTTGATTCAGCGTCACGGGATCGTCACGAAGAATATGCTGTCGCGCGAACACATCGCCGGTGGATTCGCCGGCTTGTATCCCGTGCTGAAGGCGATGGAAGAAGCCGGCCGGGTTCGTCGCGGCTACTTTGTGGCCGGACTGGGCGCCGCTCAGTTTGCCGCTGTCGGAGCGGATGACCGGCTTCGTTCTCAGCGAGAACCCGACGTGTCGCCAGAACCATCCGAACCCTTGGTTCTGGCGGCGACTGATCCG
Organism: Planctomycetaceae bacterium; assembly: GCA_041398785.1. NCBI lineage: Bacteria > Pseudomonadati > Planctomycetota > Planctomycetia > Planctomycetales > Planctomycetaceae > Planctomycetaceae bacterium. The sequence goes on from JAWKUA010000012.1 coordinate 9,463, forward strand.
GCAAATCCGTGGGCAGCGTTCTGTCGTGGCCCGAAACGAAAGAAGCGGCCCGTCCGCAGCGAGTCGCCGGAGCGAAGGTGATTATTCGCGACGGAGACCTGCTGGGATATCTCGGCAGGACTCGCCAAACCGTGACGACATTCGCCGCAGAGTCCGTCAATCACGACACGCGAATGCGACCACTGGCCAAAGCACTGCGGACGATGGCTGTTCCCGGTCGATCGATGCTGATCGCGAAAGTCGATGGCATCGCAACTGCGGATTCTCCCTTGGCAACGGTACTGATCGAAGAGGGCTTCATGCGAACGACGAAAGGCTTCCTGCACAAGGGAAACCGGATTGAATGAAGCCTGATGCGTGGACTGCGATTCTGTTGGTATGATGGTGCTGGTCATCCTGATTCAGACCGCGCTGGAGTCCGTCCGATGAATGACAACCCATATGCCATGCCCGATGCGGCCACTGATCCGCGACCCGCAAGAACTCTGGGTGGTTTGCTGCTGAAATTCTTTGCCGTCGCCGGAATCCTGGTGGTGCTGGCAGCATTCCTGCTGCCCAGTGTTCGCAGAAACCGGGAGCTTACGCGGCGCGTGCAGTGCAAGCACAACCTAAAACAGATCGGGCTGGCGATGCACAACTACGCCGACGTCTATGGCACGTTGCCGCCTGCGTATACGGTCGACGAAAATGGCAGGCCGCTGCACAGTTGGCGAACTCTGCTGCTGCCGTACATGGAACAACAAGAGCTATACCGTTCCATCGATCTGTCGAAACCGTGGGATGATCCGTTGAACGAAAAGGCGCGGCAGACCCCCGTGCCGGTGTATGTCTGCCCGTCAGCGGAAATGCCGCCGAATTCGGCGATTTATCTGGTCGTCGTGGGGCAGGAAACGTGCTTTCCGGCACCCGATTGCCGGGCGTTCTCCGAAATCACCGACGGCACGTCCAATTCGCTGATGGTGACGGAAGTCTCACCGGACGACGCCGTTCCATGGATGGCACCCCGCGATATCGACTCCGACTATTTCATGAACATCGGCCCAAATACGCAACACTCGCATGTTGGCGGATTCCAAATCGTATTGGCTGACGGAAGCGTACGATTTCTGAGTGACACGACGGCACCAGAAACCCTGCGCGCCCTTTTGACAGTGGCGGGTGGTGAGACAATCGGCGAGTATTAGTCTCGTTCCGGGGCAGGAGCCCTGGAACGATTTATGGGTCACCTGATCCAAGACCGCAGCGGCCGTCGCGGGGACTTTTGAATCAGTTCGTTGATCAGTAGCGGCACCAGCCAGCTTGTCCATGCCGCAAACGGGTACAGCCAGTCAGCGTCGAACTCCGTCACGGTCGCCAGTCCAGCCTGCAATCGAAGCACGACGGCTGCACACAGCAGCATAAAACATCGCGTCATCCACCGCCGGTGTTCGGCAAACCGCCTGCTGACAGCCGATTTCCAGCCGACAACCGCGCAGGTTCCTGTCAGCAGTGCCAGGACTCCAAAGCCAGTACCGGCCACCGCACCGGTTTCTGCATAGCGAGCCATCCAGAGTCCGCTGGGAGTCAGCAGAAGAGCGACGTTCGCGACCTGAATTCGTCCCAGCCGCCGATGCCATGCCGGAGCCCGCAGGCGAAGCGACTTGCTGAGCAGCAGCAATCCCAGCAACAGCGAACATGGTCCGGAAACGATGTGGGTGTAGAACGCCCATGAATAGGCGCCCCAAAAATACGACCTTCGACCCTGCAGAAATCCGGTGTCGAAATCGGCGGGCAAGTAGTCGCCATAGTTCATTACGATGCTGACGGTGACTTTGGCAATCAGCAGCGCGGTGACCGCCGTCAGAATCTGCCATGCGGATGGAAGGCGGGGACTCGGCATAACGGGCGAGATTCTGAAGGTGCGTATTCATTGAAGTGACGTTCCGGAATCGCTCCGCGGCCGGTGGATGTCACGCTTACCGCTACGCCGGTCTGCACACCTATTTCATCAGGCGCCGGAAGGTTCCTTCCAGTTCATCGATGGCAGCTCGAGCGGCTTCGAACCCGCCCATGCTTTCGACGAACGCCAGCACTTTTCCGGAATCTACACCACCGCCTGCTCCGCCTTCGCTTTTGCCAGATGCCGCAGCGGGCCGTTTCTTTGCAAGCGTTCCTGTCAGCGAAGTCTGTGCCGACTTGAGTTCCGCCGACCGCGGCGCGGCCGCTTCCTTCTTCATCGCAAGGGCGACTTCTTCGACCCTGCCGGAACCGACAGTGATTCCGAAGTTCTTTTTGACAGCGACTGCCACGTCGGCGTAGTCGCCGTGCCCGCCCTGCAGGATGACCTGTCGAATGGCTTCTGTGTCGGAGATTTTCTTTTTTGCCACGAGTCGTCTCCTGTTGGATGATGCTGTCGTCCGGCCAGTGCCCGTCGATTCTGCCAAACATCGACGAACATGGCGACAACCAGTATCAACGGCACTGATCGCAGATTCCACTCACGCGCAAATCCTGTTCCTCGGGCGCGGATCGTTTGACTTCGCGGCGCGCCGTTGACATCGTGTGACAGTTGTTTCCGGCGACTCCGGAGCAATGAATTCAGAGCGGTTTCGAAAATCCACACTCGCTCCGGTTAGACTACCGCCGTCCCTTCGTCTGAATCGGTGGAGATTCGTCATTTTTTGCGGAAAGGACGTATCTCCCGGTTGCACAAGGGTTTGTGTTGCCGGAGATTCGGAAGTTTCTGTCATGGCAGAGGGCTCGTCTGATCAGGCGGAATCGATCGAGTCGCTGTACCGGCAGCTTTCACGCGAATTGTGGGCGTTGTTTTATTCTCAGTGCAGTGACCCGGAACGGTCCTACGACGCCGTGCAGGAAGCGTTTCTGCGGTATCAGCGGCATAACGGAGAACCCATCCGGGATGCTCGCGCGTGGTTGCTGCGAGTCGGACAGAACTGGCTTCGGGATGTGGCCCGGCGGAAGAGCAGCGGATGTCGACTGTCGTCTTCGCTGGACGAAATGCCAAACACGCCGTTTAGTCCTGCGGAGCTGATGGCATCGGAGGAAAACCGATTGGCCGTGCGAGCGGCTTTGGAACAAATGCTGGAAGACGATCGAAAAGTGCTGGTGATGAAGTACGCCTTGAACTGGTCGTCGGCACAGATGGCAGTGGCAATGGATGCCAGTCCGGCGGCAATCGACATGCGTCTGTCGAGGGCTCGCCGGCGACTGTCGGAACTTCTCCTGGAACAGGGTTTTGGCGATGAGTGAGAAACACACAACTTCCGGAAACAGCAGGACGCTGTCGGATCGCCGACTGGACGAACTAATGGCGGCATTCTTCGACCACGAAATGCCGGTCGAGTTGCGCGAGCCGGTGATGCCGGTGCGGGCGTTGCGTGCGAAGCCGTCTCTGCCGACGGTCGCCGCCGCACACGGCGCGACTTCTGCGCCGTCGTCACTTCGCGGCTTCACGGCCATTGCCGCCATGCTGGCTGCCTGTGCGATTCTTGTGATGGCGAGCTGGAACTTTCCCACGGCGCCCGGGCGAGGAACTGCCGTCGTTTCCGGCGACGCGGAGAGCAACGGTGACCTGATGGATGTGTCGTCGAATCCGTCAGCGGATATTCCCGTCGACGACAACCAGACGTCGCTGCAGGAAATCGAGCAGATCGACCTTTCTCCCGGCGAAGATTCCGCACCGCAAACACCGTCGCGTGCCTCGCAGGACGGTCGTCGTCAGGCGCCCGCCGGTCAGCAGCGCGGGGTCGAATGAATTTCGACGGGTCGCGATCGCTACGCGGGTTTACCGGTCGTGCCACACCGAACGCAGCGGCCAGGCTTTCATGTCGCTGAACGTCGCACTGCCGTCGCGTGCAAACAGCTCAATTCCGGTTGAAGTCTGCGACGGGAAGATCCGGTCGCTGATCGCGGCCCGGCCATCGTCGATGAACACCTCGACGGACGATCGGTCGACCAGAATCCGCAGCGCCACTTTTTCATCGGACAGCGGTACTGGAGCTTCGTGGCGGCCAGAAAACCGGGCGTCGAAGTCCGTGTTTCCCGACAATGTGCGGTCCACGTAGACCGCCGAACGCGCACGGTCGTAGCCGATTTCGGTGAATTCTCCGTCGCCGACGCAGACTCGAACCCCGCTGGCTGCCGCGGTCGGAGTCAGTTCAAGCTGCAGTTCGTACGAGTTGCCGGCGAGGGTTGCGAAGACCGGCTTCTGCGAGTCCGTCAGGCTCATCGGCGCGATCTGCAGCCGCGAACCGCGCAGCGACTTCAGTTCGTCAACGGGCCGCTGCACCATGATGTACTCATCCGCATCGCCGATTCGTCGCAACGTCAATGCGCGCGGAATCGACATCTCACTGCGCCACGGCGACGTTGGCAGCAGGCAGGTTTCCCAGTTGTTGAACCAGCCGATCCAGAGATGTCGACCGTCGCTTTCAGGGATGTTCTTCCAACTGACGGGTGCATAAAAGTCGCGGCCGAAGTCGACCCACCTGGAGTCCTGAATGGCTTCAAATCTGGTGCCGTCGAAGTGACCCACGAAGTATTCGCCGCCGGAGCCTCCCGCGATCGCGCCGTTGCCCATGTCGACTTCCAGTACCCACAGCCGACGACTGTTTTCATTCTCAACGGGTAACTCAAACAGGTCCGGGCATTCCCAGTTCGGTTTGTCTTTGACGCCCGCCGGACCGAAACGGCTGAGTTCCGTCCATTGCTTCAGATCGTTTGAACCGTAGAGGATCAGGATCTTCTCGTTTGCGAGCGATACAACCATCACCCACCGCTGCGTCGGTTCGTGCCAGAAGACGTTTGGATCGCGAAAGTCCCTTTCGTTCAGATCCAGCACCGGGTTGTCGGCATACTTCGTCCACGTGCGTCCGTTGTCGGTGCTGTAGGCAAGATTCTGTACCTGCTTGTCGTGCCCGTGCCCGGTGTAGACGGCAACCATCGGCGGATTTTCCGTCGTTCCGAACCCCGAGGAATTGTGGTGGTCGACAACGCAGCATCCGCTGAAGGCCATAATTCCATCCTCTTCCGGAATCGCCAGCGGCAGATGTTCCCAGTGCAGAAGATCGCGGCTGACCGCGTGGCCCCAGCTCATGTGCCCCCAGATGATGCCGGCGGGATTGAACTGGTAGAACAGGTGATACTCACCGTTGTGATACACCAGGCCGTTTGGATCGTTCATCCAGTTCACTTCGGGTGAAAAGTGATACTGCAGCCGATGGGGCTCGTTCAGATAGTCGGGGGACTTGCGGTATTCGGCCAGCCTGTGTTCCAGGTCGAAGCGTTTCGGGGCGACATCGGACTGAACGATGTGGTCGACGTTGATATGTCCCCATCCGCCGGTCGCGCTGTCGAAGATCCGCAGTGTTGCCGTCTGCCCTTTGAATTCGGTGACGTCCCACGATGACCATTCCAGTTCTTCCGAATCGTGTCCTGTTGCGGTGCGAACAGCTTTGCCGCCGATGCGCAGTTCGATTCCCGTCTGACCTTCGTGCCGGCCGCCGCCGATCAGGAATGCGATGAACGGACGCCGGACTTCGAACTCCGGAGACGTCAGCGACCCCGTTGTGACGTCGCCGCTTCGATACGAATTCACCAGCCGGCGGCCTCGATATCCGGACACGTCCTGCTGATTCGGCAATGTGCCGGCTGCGGGTCCGTCGCCGAATGCGTCGCCCTCGACGATCCAGTTGCTGTAGGAGTCCACTTCGAAGTCGTCGATCAGCAGTTCGCGAGCCCGTTCGAATTTGCCAACCAGAACTTCATCGGCGGGCGCGGCACCTGCGGCGATCCCGCATGCCAGCAACAGCAGAGTGCGTTTCACGGAGTTCGACCTTTGGGAAATCGGCAAGTCATTCGGCGGCAAACTGCAGAACCCGCTGCCCGCGTTCGGTTTCACGAACGACCTGCCGCAGCCGTTCGACACAGACTTTGCGAGACGCCGGAATGCCGAGCTGCCGGCAGGCTTCGCAGAACGCTTCGCAGCGGTCTTCGTCGGCGATGATGTGTTCGACGGAAAGCCCGTCGCAAGTCATCCGGAAGGCGGCTCGGATGCCTTCATCGATCGCGTCTGCGATGCGTTCGGACAGTGTCGCTGTGTCGGTGATTTCGGCGGTGCGGCGGTTCTTCTTGCCCTGCCAGGTAGCTGGAGCCGACATATTGGGTTCAGCAGCGCCGACAAGCGGATCGCCGGATTCGGTTTCAAGCAGTCGCTGTGATCCGGCGCTGGCGTATTCTTCGGACAGTTCAAAGCCCAGGAACCGGCGATTCAGCTTCTTTGCGACAACCAGAGTCGACGCGCTGCCGGTGAACGGGTCCAGCACGATGTCGTCTTCATGCGAACACGATCGAATGATGCGCCCCAGCAGTTGTTCGGGCATTTGACAGCCGTGAAAGCCCGCGCGTTCCCGGAACGTGCCGGCCACGCGCGGGAAATACCAACTGTCTTCGTCAGGCTGAAAACACTCCTCCAGATCCTGCGGACGCAGCGTGAAGGTCTGATCGATGTTCGGAGGGATAATCCACGTGTCGTCAGGCAGCCGGCCGTCGGGATTTCCTCGCTTGTCGTTATAGACAAGCATTCGCGCCGACGGGATGCGGTTTTGCAGATCCTTTTCGCGGAACGTGAACTTCTTCACGTCTTTGACGAAGTAGAACAGATGCGTGTGAGACCGCGTGAACTTGAACTTGCAGTTCACGCCGAAGGTGTAATACCAAACGACCCAGCTGCGTGTGTGAAACCCGACGTCCTGCGCTTTCAGCTTGAGTTCCGCGGCGAAGTCATCACCGATCGCCAGCCAGAATGTTCCGTCGGGTTTCAGGACTCGATGCACCGCCTGCATCCATTCGGCCGACCAGTTCAGGTAGTCGTCGGCCGCCATGCGGTCGTCGTACACGTCGTACTTGTAGCCGATGTTGAACGGAGGATCGGCGAACGCAAGATCGACGCAGGCTTCCGGCAGCGAATTGAGGCCTTCGATGCAATCACCGCGATGAATTCGTCCCAGCTTTGACTGAATATCCGTTGACATGTTCGGGGCGTCCTCCCGTGACAAGTGCGTGAAGTGAATTCGCCGGATTGTATCGGACCGCAGCTACCGCGCAAGTCATGAGCCTGGCGGATTGGAAAAACCCCGCCGGTGCGAATGCGGTCTCTGACGTCGCTGATTCGCCCGCGTCGCCGCAGAAATCAGCCGTCTGCGGTGGACATCGTTTCGGTGACTGCCGCCAGCCGTTACTTGATCGTGATTTCGTCGACGGGCGAACTTGTCAGCACCGTCAGTTCCTTCGACGCCGGATCCAGCTCAAAGATCGTGCGGATGTGGGGATCGGCAATCAGCAGCTTGTCGCCTGAACGGCACAGGCCAACCGGACGATCCATCGGTTCTCCCGCGACCCACTTTTCCACTTCTCCGGCGGCTGTCACCTTCCAGACACAGTGATCGTAGTTGTCGGTGACGAAGAAGCTTCCGTCGTCCGTGCGGACGATGTTGTGCGGCAGATTGAATGGGTGGCCCTTCACGAACGGTTCGATTTTGCCATCCGGCGTCACCTTCTGGATCTGACCATCCTTGCTGGACGTGGACAGCACCCAGAGATTTCCGTCGGGGTCAAGAGTCAGGCCACGAGGAGAATTGATGACGGCAAACTCTTCCGGTTCCTTAGCTCCCTGAGCCGGCATTTTCCAGATGCGATGCAGTTCCAGATCAGCCGTGTAGATCGTGCCGTCCCCAGCCACGGCGATGGCCATCGGTATGCCGATCCAGCCATCGGTGAGAGGCTGAGGCTGACCGTCGTCGTCAAATCGATAGACGTCGCGTGTCGAGGAATCGCCGGCCAACAGCTTTCCTTCGTGGTCGATCGCCAGGCACCGGACGGCGTTGAGGGGAGTTCGGAATTTCTTCGAGCCCTGAAAGTAGACGCTCTTCTGTCCGGCTTCGACCTTCCAGATTCCCGGCAGATTGCGATCGGCAACGTAAACGACGCCGTCCGGCGCGGCGGTCACCGCCAGCGGGTAGTGGAATTCCGCCGCGGCATCCTGAGCGGCGGCACACGGTCCGGCGACGGTAACCAGCAGGGCAATCAGGGAAAGGCAGCGTTGCATGGCGGCACGGCAGTCGTCTGGGGAATTGTGGTTTGAGACGGGCAGGGTAGCAGCCGCCGCGACTCTCGTCATGTCACGGTCGATCGAGGTGACCAGGATGTGACGACGACCAATGATAGCAGCGACAATGGCCTGACCGCACTTTGATTCGACACCGTCGCGCACGTTTCCCCGGCGCGTGAATCTGTCCCGTGCTTTCACTGTCCTGGTCGGCCGGACGCGGCATGTACAGGTTTCCAGACTGCGGCTATTCGGGCCGGCGCAGACTTAGCGATTGCCGAACCTGACGCTTGCTCTTCCCATAATGCTCGAAATAATGCGGCCACCAATCGCCGGGCTGAAACACTGACGGGAGAAAAGAATCATGCGATGGAAGGGGCGTCAACAGAGCGAAAACGTCGAGGACCGGCGCGGAATGTCGCCTCAAATGGCGATGGGCGGAGGCGGCGGAATCGTCGTGGTGCTGATCGTTCTCGCGCTCAAGTTCTTCAATGCTCCGCCGGCCGTGCAGCAAATTGCCGGACAGCTCGCTCAGCAGGCTCAGCAGCAGCAGCGAGCAGCTCCCGCCGAAGTTGGTGACGGAATTGATGACGAAGCCCGGGAATTTATCGCCGTCGTCCTGAACGACACCGAAGAAGTCTGGACGAAGCTGTTTCAGGAACAAGTTCGCGGCGGCAGCTATCGAAAGCCGAAACTGGTGATCTATGAAGGCCGGACCACAACCGGCTGCGGCACCGGTGATGCTCGCATGGGACCGTTTTATTGTCCGGCGGATCAGGTGATCTATATCGACCCCGGCTTCTTTGACGAACTGGCGCGACGACACAAAGCTCCCGGCGATTTCGCTCAGGCGTACGTGATCGCCCACGAAGTTGCTCATCACGTCCAGCGGCTGCTGGGCTTCAGCGACCCCGTGGACGCGGCACGTCAGCGCGGTGATGAAGTCGAATCCAATCGGATGTCAGTGCGGCTGGAACTTCAGGCCGACTTTCTGGCCGGAGTCTGGGCGAATCATGCCCACGAGCGGTACAACATTCTGGAAGAAGGCGACGTCGAGGAAGCGATCCGGGCGGCCAACCAGATCGGTGACGACACTCTGCAGAAGATGGCAACGGGAGTCGTCGTGCCGGAACGATTTACTCACGGCACGTCCGCTCAGCGCGTGCGCTGGTTTCGTCGCGGAGTGCAGTCGGGAGACCTGAAGGCTTCACAGCAGCTGTTCACGCTGTCGTATGACCAGTTGTAACTGAGCCAGCGGATTCAAACCGCGCTGCCTGTTGCGGGTCTGGTCAGTTGGCTCGCCGTGTGTGATTCGTCTCCCCCGGATGCGGGATCCACATAGGGCAGCAGTTCGCCTCGCCGCCTGGCTTCCTGTTCGGCAATCAGGTCCCGGATCATGCGGACCGCCACAATGCAGACTCCGATTCCACACAGAATCAGCAACGGAGCTTCGTAGCGCAACTGCTGGTTTACGTCGTGCGAGAAGAACACGCCATCCACCGGGAACGCTGCTCCGCTGCGCGTGTAGAACGTCGCGATCGCGTTATTCGTGAAGTGGAAGGCGATCGCGGGAAACAGGCTGCGGCTGTGAACAGCCAGCAGTCCCAGCAGCAGTCCCAGCAGCGCCGTGTTGAAGATCTGCTGAGGAATCAGGTGCACCATTCCGAACATGACCGCCGACATCACGATGGCAATCGCCAGACGACCGCCACGGGCAAGTCCGCTAAGAATGAATCCCCGAAACGCGATTTCCTCGCAGATCGCAGGTGTCACGGCCAGCACCAGAATCAGCAGCCACGAAGGATGCTGATTCGACGTCATCAGTTGATTCACGCGGGCGACGGCTTCCGGCAGTTCCGGAAACACACCCCGGTGCATCAGAAAGCTGTTCAGTTCCACACTGATCGGGTGAGCCATCGCGGCCAGCGCGATTCCCGTCAGCAGTGATGTGGCCTTCGGCATTCTGAGGCGAAACGTCGCCCGCAGGCTGGTGGTCAGCAGCATTCCCATGAAAATCGCCGGGCAGGCAATCATTGTCAGTTGCTGTATGACAATCAGTCGCATCATGGTGCGGCCGGGATCTCCCGAACTCAGGTCCGGCTGCAGCTGGCTCATCGCGACGAACTGCAGAATCAGAATCAGGATAAAGCAGAAGATAGCTTCCGGGAACGCGGGCACGGCGTCTTTCGTCCGCATCAATTGACCAACCCAGTTCCGCACATCGAATTTTTCGGCTTCACGAAACAGCACATCTTCGCTGTTGTACAGATCGATGGCCCACCAGATGGCCAGCATGCTGTAACCGCAACTGCTGACCAGCACCGGCACGGCATAGGCCAGCAGATCTCCTGACTGAGAGGTCGTCAGCAGAAGACCCTTCAGCAGCAGCGCGACGTTGATGACGGGCAGCACGCTGTACAGCGGAGTCATCTCGACGGACGGCGACAGACAAAACATCGTCAGGCCCATAACCACCATCAACAGCGGCGTCAGGTAGTACTGACCTTCCTTGGACGACTTGGCAAAGGTCGCCAGAGCCAGGCACAACGCGCTGAACAGCGACGACAGCGGGATCAGCAGCACCAGCAGCCACACCAGTGAACTCAGCGGCGGAAAGTCCAGATTGATGGCCGCGCCAACTCCGCTGCCAAGGGCGGAGGCCATGTTGCGTCCCGTCAGTCCCATGCTCAGCAGGTTCATCAGTGCCGAGGTGATGCTGAACAACAGGATCGTGGCGAATTTGCCAAGCACCAGTTCCACTCGCCGAGCCGGACTGATCAGCAGCGTTTCCATCGTGCCGCGTTCCTTTTCGCCGGCTCCCAGGTCGATTGCCGGATAGAACGCACCCGTCAGCGCCATAATGACCAGCATCGCGGGAAACATCTTGCTCCAGACGTTGGCCGCGACCTGTTCGCCGCGGGCCACTTCCACGAAGTCGATGCGAGCCGGCTTCTGCAGCAGTTCGGGCAGCGAAGCCTGAGCAAACACATCCCGCCGCAGTGCGTCTTCCCATCGCTGCAGGGCATTGTGGACGCGGTTAAACGCAACAACCGACTTGTCGTCCGCACTGTTGCGGACGATCAGCAGCGGGGGCGGGTTCGTCACTGCCGGCTCGTCACGACTGTCGCGAGTTCGCAGGCTGCGCTGCATGTTGCGCACGGATTCGGCGTAACCTTTCGGAATCAGCACCAGCGTCTGAATGCCGCTGCGGTTGAAGACCTCGCTGAGATTCGGGTCACTGTTCCCGCTGTCCTGCGACTGCCGAATCCGCTCGGCCAGTTGCCGAGAGTTCTTCAGAAGTTCATCACGGCTGAGTGACCCGCGTCGCGTGACGGGAAGCTCTTCATCGGACAGCGGCGTTTCCAGATCGGTGATGACCCGAAACGGTGAAGGCTCCTGGTCGTCAATGCCCAGCCACTCGTGACGGATGCCGACGTCATCCAGAAACGCGGGATCATCGGGCAGATCGGCGGCATTCAGAATGGCGACTGTCCGGCGCTGTTCGCTGAACGTCAGCATCATTTCCACCATGCCGAGCCCCAGCATCGGGTACAGCAGCACGGGCAGAATTGTGATCATGAACAGCGTTCGCCGGTCGCGAAGCTGGTCACGCACTTCCCGCAGGAAAATCAGTTTGATGTTCTTCCAACTCATCATTGTCCCGAATGTTTAACCGCGCCCCCTGGGGAGCGCTGCGGTCTGACGGTTGATATGACTCCGGCGACGCTCAAACTCCACAGCCAGACTAATCCGACTGATCCGTCCGATCCAACCGATTGATCGTGGCAGCGAGCCGCCACGGCGAAACGCTCGCCAGGGCTCGCGGTTAAACATGAGCGGCGGCCTGCATTTCTTTGTCTTTGCGGTGAATCAAATCGAAGAACAGCTCCTCGACGTCCGGCTGTTCGAACCGGTCGGCCAGTTCCGGCAGTGTTCCCTGAGCGAGAATGGCTCCGCGATGAATCACGCCGATGCGGTCGCACAGTTTCTCCACTTCCCGCATGATGTGTGTCGAGAAAATGATGCACTTCCCCTGATCCTTCAGTGACTTCACCGCTTGCAGCACATTGCGGGCGACCAGGACGTCAAGCCCTGAGGTGGGTTCGTCGAAGATGATCACCGGCGGGTCGTGGACGATGGTTCTGGCGATCGAGACCTTTTGCTTCATGCCGGTCGACATCTTGCCGCCGAGCCGGTCGCGGATCTCGTTCATCTGCAGCACGTCGAAGATTTCGTCGATGCGCTTCTGGAGTTTTTCCTCGGGTATTCCGTACAGCCGACCGAAGTATTCCACCATCTCGCGCGCGGTCATGCGGTCGTAGATGCCGGTGTTGCAGGACATGAAGCCGATCTTCCGCCGCACACCTTCGGGATCGCGCATGACGTTCAGACCGGCGACTTCGGCGACTCCGCGAGTTGGCTTCAGCACCGTACTGAGAATCCGCAGGCAGGTTGTTTTGCCGGCGCCGTTGGGACCGAGCAGCCCGTAGATCTCTCCGGCGCGGACCTCAAACGAGACGTCGTCCAGGGCGGTAAAGCCTCCGGTACGGGAATCGTCGAAGATCTTGGTGAGGTGGTGGACTCGGATCATGGGGTGCGTCGCGCGTTGCTGTCCGATTGCACGACGGGACTCCGATCCCGTCGAAATTCGGCGCGACGGGATCGGAGTCCCGTCGTACGGTTGCGCAAGGCTACCACACTCGTCCGCGCGGGACGGAGCATTCCGATCGACGCTTGCCGCTTTATGACGGCAGAATTGGCAGGACCGGAGCGATCGGTGCTGACGTCACCTCGTCCGTCTGATCGATGTAATCGTAAAACACGTTGCGTTGCCGCGGGACATAGCCGGCATTCGTGATACAGCGGCGAATGCTCTCCACCGTCAGGTGATACACCGTGCCGGCCTGAGACACCACGTTCTCTTCGATCATCAGACTGCCCATGTCGTTGGCTCCGAACAACAGGGCCAACTGACCGACTTTTTCTCCCTGAGTGACCCAGGACGACTGGACGTTCGGCACGTTGTCCAGGTACAGCCGGCTGACCGCCTGAGTCTTCAGGTACTCGAACGCGCCGGCGGGAGGGATATCGGCCATATCCGTGTTGTCCGGCTGAAACGTCCAGCAGATGAACGCTGTGAAGCCGCCGGTTTCGTCCTGAAGCTGGCGGACACGGTCCAGGTGCTCGATCCGTTCGGCCAGCGTTTCGACGTGACCGAACATCATCGTGGCCGTCGATTTCCCGCCGAGTTCATGCCAGACTCGCATGACGTTCAGCCAGTCGTCGGTCAGCACTTTGCCGCGGGTGATTTCTTTGCGGACTCGATCGACGAGAATTTCGCCGCCGCCACCGGGGATGCTTCCCAGTCCGGCGGCTTTCAGTCGTTCCAGCACCGTTCGCAACGGCAACTTTGCGATCTTCGTGAAGTGATGGATTTCCGGCGGGCTGAAGCCGTGAATGTTGACCTGCGGGAAGTGCTGCTTCATCTGCCGCAGCATGTCTTCATACCATTCCAGCGGCAGCTTGGGATGAAGGCCTCCCTGCAGCAGAATCTGGTCACCGCCGAGAGCCACGGTTTCCTCAATCTTCTTCAGCAGCGTTTCGATTGGCAGCACGTAGACATCCGGATGATCGGGCGGCCGATAGAACGCACAGAAGTCGCAGACCGCGGTACACGCGTTGGTGTAGTTGATGTTGCGATCGATGTTGTAGGTGCGGAACGGTTCCGGATGCAGCCGCTGAGTTACAGCGTTGGCGGCGGCTCCGATCGCCGGCAGGTCGTGAGATTCCAGCAGCCTCAGACCTTCTTCAAAGGTCAGGCGTTCTCCGGCGACGGCCTTGTCAAGGATTGACGAGATCGGCGAAGACACTTGTGGCGAAGTCAGGGATGGCTGATTCGGTGCGGCAGTGGCGGGCATGAAGGTTGACCAGATTGTTCTGAGTTGCCAGTTGGTGAAAAAGTTCCAGACCACTGCGTTCAGCGGATGTCATCCTGTAGTACAGGTTTTTCGTCAGATAGTCGAACGCCAGTTTCTCGCTGATCTGCAGCTTGGGCGATTCGTCCCCTGCGATTTTTTGAATGGCCCTGACGCCGCGATCGCGGGCTTCGTTCAGCGCGTCGGCAATTCCGGAAACGTCCGCGTCGTGTCGAGCGACCCACATGGCGAACACAAACGGCAGCCCCGTCCACTGGTACCAGACGTCACCCAGATCCATGACCTGGTAGAAGTGTTCGTCGGGAGTATGCATCGCCCGATCGCCGATCAGCAGGACGGCATCGGCACTGGTATCGGTGGTGACAGATTCCATCGACAGCGGTTCGATCTCGGGAAATGCTCCGAAACGCTCGGCCAGAATGATGCGAGCCAGCGTGGCGCTTGTCCGCGACCCTTCATCGAGAGCGATCCGCTGGACGTCGCCGGGATGGACGCGGCAGTAGAGTTTGACGCTCAGCACTTCGCCGCGAGCGGCCACGCAGGCGTCGGAAATGATGTCGTGGCCGGGGTTTCGGAAGAATTCGATCGACGGAATCAGGGCCACGTCGAGATCGCCGTCTGCCAGCGAATCCGCCAGTCGGCTGGGATATTCCAGCGTGATTTCTGAACCCGGCAGCAATTCGGCCAGATCCTGAATCAGCGGTTTGGAGTTGAGATAGCTGACCGCTCCAAGTCGAACGGCCGCCGGTTTGGTGTCGGACACGGTTGGTGAAAACTCCGCAAATCATCCGTGGGCGGTCAAGGTACGACGGGACTCCGGTCCCGTCGCTAAAGATCTGTACGATGGTCTTCCAGGGCCGTCGGTTCGTTTTCAGCGGCTTCACGACTGCGCTGGAAGGTCATCGTTCTGGTTTCGACGGGATCGGAGTCCCGTCTTACACTTGTCAGTATAGGGGCCGTCGAAAGCGACTCAACCGGCGACCAGCCGATTCGACGCAGCGGGCCGCCCTGCTATTATCCGCCGCTTTTCCAGACAATTAACTGCGATTCGTTCTCATCCCCCGGCTCCGATTGGGAACGCGCTGTCGGCAATGGTCCGCTTTCGGATTCGACGGAATCCCGGTAAGTGGTTAGTAACGCTGTTGCCAGCCACGGACTCGACGGGAGCCTGGCGAACGAGGTACCGGAGGCAGAGCCTCCTGGCAATGCGTACCAGGGCAGAGCCCCGGTACGAGGAATATCGCATGACAGAACGCTCAGATCTTAACATCGGCCTTGTCGGCTTCGGCACGGTCGGTTCCGGCGTGGCGAAAATTCTTGCATCGCAGGCGGAATTGATCGCCGTGCGAGCCGGGCGGCGCATCAACATTCGCCATGTCGTCGTCCGCGACACCGGAAAGCCGCGCGAATTTCTGCCCGGCGAAATTGTCGTGACGGACACAATCGACGCACTGGCTGATGACCCGCAAATTGACCTGGTCGTGCAGCTCATGGGAGGCACCAACCCGGCTTTGAAATACATGCAGCGGTTCCTGAATGCGGGAAAGGACATCGTCACCGCCAACAAAGCTCTGCTGTACGAACACGGTGAATCGCTGTTTGAGCTGGCCGGCAGGCTGGGCAAAACCATTGGCTTCGAAGCGGCCGTCGCCGGAGGCATTCCGATCATCAGCGCTGTGACTCAGGCACTGACGGCCAACCGCATTCTGTCGATCGAAGCCATCCTGAACGGAACCAGTAATTTCATTCTGACCCACATGCTCAACGATCACCGGTCGTATGAAAATGTGCTGACGCAGGCTCAGGCGCTGGGCTATGCCGAAGCTGATCCGACAATGGACGTGGACGGTACCGACGCGGCTCAGAAACTGTCCATTCTGACGATGCTGGCGTTTTCGACGCGGGTTCCGCTGGACGGGATCCTGCGAGGCGGCATCGATACGCTGGAACTGCTTGATCTGCAGGTCGCCGCGGAGCTGGGCTACAAGATCAAGTTGCTGGCGAACGCTCGTTTGACGAACGGTCACATCGAAATGTCTGTTCTCCCGACTCTGATTCGGGCGACTCGCACGATCGCGAAGATCGACGGAGCGGACAATATCGTGGCGATTGAAGGTGATGCCGTCGGTCGGGTGATATTTTCCGGGGCCGGAGCCGGACAGCTTCCCACGGCGTCCGCTGTTGTCGCCGACATCATCGACTACGCGACCGGGCGGGCGGCCATTACCTTCCGGTCGTTGCTGCGGTCGGAAGCGCGGCAGCCGATGCCGATTCAGCCTCCGGAAGACCTCAGCCGGCGATTCTACCTGCGTTTCACCGTCGACGATCGCCCGCACGTCCTGGCGGATATCGCTGATATTCTGGGCCGAAACGGCATCAGCATTTCATCGGTCAGGCAGGACGAAACGCCGGAAACGGACGAAGACGCCGAGTCTGGAGTCGCTCGCCTGGTCATCATGACTCACCGGACGACCGAAGGCAGCCTGCGCGCGGCCGATCGGGAACTCAGCCAGTTGTCCAGCATTCGCGGAACGAGTATTCGCCTGCCGATTGCGGACTGACGTCGCGCAGCGCGCCGAGCTCGTTGGGCATTTCGTCGCGATACCTGCCGATGATGTGATGGCACGGGCTTGAGAATGTTACCTCGCGACCGCTAAACTCGTTACAGACAATGCGTCTGAAGATTTCGGAGTGCCGCGATGAAACCTGTTACATTTGTGCTGTTGCTTCTGGCCGCGTCGCAGTGTCCGGCCGATGAGCCCCCGTCACCGACTCCGTCGGAGATCCGCCTGGATTTCATGAAGTCGTCGATCAAAGACTACGACTTTCGCCTGAGTCCTGACTTCGACGCGAAGCTCACCCCCGGGCCCGACCCGCTGCTGCGGTTCACCAATCCCGTCAGCGGTTTGCAGGACGGAGGCTTCTTTGTCTGGACATCTGATGAAGGCCGGCCGATGGCGGGGGCTCAGGTCTTTCTGACCAGTGACGACCTGTGGATTCATGAGTTTCAGTCGCTGTCTCCGTTGCCGTTTCGCGTGACTCGCGACGGCCAAACCGTTTGGGAGCCGCATCGCGCGGGCGTCGATGTGAAGCCGGTGCCGGATGCTCCCGAACCTGCCGAGAATCCCGTCAGGCGGCTGGTTCAGATGCGGCAGATCGCCGCCCGATTTTCCGTGTCGGACAACTTTGAGGGCCGGGAAAACTCCGATGAACTGCGTCTGATGGCAAAACCGCTGCTTAGGTTCGGACAGGACAAATCAAACACGCTCGACGGGGCACTCTTCGTGCATGCTCACGGCACGGACCCGGAACTGATGATCGTCATTGAAGCACTGACATCGGCCGAAGGTTACCGCTGGCACTACTCGCTGGCTCCAATGACCGGCTACGCTCTCAAGGCATCACTGGATGACAAGCCGGTCTGGGAAGTTGCCTGGCGGCAGCCTCCGTTTGATCCGCAGGAACCGTTCTTCATACTTGTCCACAGCCAGGCGTTTTCGCTGAAACGACTGTTGGACTTCGGCCGGTAGCAGCGCGTTCAGAGTGCCAGCAACAATGCTGTCAATTCTTTGACGTCGCGCGGCTCGCCAATGCGTTCAGGGCATTATTGCTATCGAAACAGCTTGCCGCCCAGCTTCGGGACGGCCTGTCGCAGGGCTTCGTTCGGGTCTTTCAAACCGCCCAGAACCTTGTTCCCTTCACCCAGCGTCTTTTCGAGCTTCTGCTGGTCCTTTTCCTTCAGCAGACCGGATTCTGAGACCTGGCGGATGACCTGATTCGGGTCGACTCGTCCGGAACGCAGTGTCGCGACAAGTTGCTGAGCCTGCTGGATCTTGGTTACGACGTCCGCGTTGTCAGCCAGCAGTTCGTCGTATCGCTTGCCGAACCCGGCTGTGAGTTTTTCCCGCTGTTCGGCAACCGTCCGGTCGACTTCCGCCACCAGCCGCGTCTTCAGGTGCGCGACCTGAGCGTCAAGTGCTGTCTGCAGTCCGGCCGAGAATTGTTCTCCCACGTCGGAGGCGATGGAAACGTGCGGTTTCTTCAGAGTTCCCGTTAACTGAACCGTCGCGTTGACGTGATGGATCGAGGAGGAAACGTCCGCCAGCATCTGACTCAGAATGCCGGACCTGTCGGCCGGGGCCGCGCACGCCGTCTC
This sequence comes from Planctomycetaceae bacterium, assembly GCA_041398785.1. Lineage (NCBI taxonomy): Bacteria > Pseudomonadati > Planctomycetota > Planctomycetia > Planctomycetales > Planctomycetaceae > Planctomycetaceae bacterium. The sequence continues at coordinate 27,659 of JAWKUA010000012.1, forward strand.
GCCCAGTTCCGAATTCAGTTCAATTCGGCCGGCAATCTCTCCGTTCTCGACGACCAGTTCCGCATTCCAGTGCTGCTGTTTCAGGCTTGTCAGCATCTGAACTTTGTCCGGCTTGCCGATGGAAAGACGCTTGTCCGGGTCACCGATGTAGTCTGCCAGAATCTCCGTGCGGGCGTTTTCGGTTGTGGCGTCATATCGCACCAGCAACTGCAGCGGCCGTTCGCCCGACGTCTTCACTTTCAGCACCGCGGGAACGCCATGCATGTGAGCGTCGCTGGTAACATCGGTCAGGACTCCCTGAAACGGCGCTGGCTGGCCGTTCAGTCGAAATTCCCCGTCCAGCAGAACCTTCCTGCACAGCAGACGAGGGGTCGGGTTGAACAGTTCGAATTCGAAATCGGTGCCGCGAATCCGTTCGGGCTTTACCTGATGCTGCAGGTCATGCTGATATTCCTGAGCCGTCTCCAGCCAGCTCAGTACCTGCTGCAGTTGCAGATACATTTCTTCGCCGATCAGCGATTCTGAGATCCGCCGAGCGTCCGGTTTCAGCAGTTTGACCTTTCGGACGACCATTTCCTGATCGTTCAGACGAGCCTGATTCAGTCGTGCGAAGTCCTGCTGCACTTCCGGAACAATGCCGGTGATTCCGGACTTCATCTGCTGAGCCTCGCGGAGCAGCAGGTCGGCTCGCTGGGCAATCTGCAGGTACATTTCGATCTGCTGCAGCGGCTCCGTTTTTTTTGCCGCATCCATCTGTTGCCTCAGGGCGTCGACCTGCTGTTTCAGACTGCCGACCTCACCCGACATCACGTCAAAGCGAGCGTCCCATTTTTCATGCAACTCGCGACCGGTGCGGTAGGTCTCCAGAGTATTCGGATCAACCTGGGCCTTTGCCTGGGCCGTCAGATCCTCCAGCCATTCATCGCCGATGCTGCGAAGCTTCTCCGCCAGCCACGACGGTTCGGTGTCTTCCGGTTCCGGGGCGACTTCCAACTTGCCGTTGTCGCTGCGGGCGGTGCCGAAGCGAATTCCGGTCATGGTGGCTTCTTCGACGACGAACGACTTCCGCAGCAGCGAATCGCCGTTCATCGTCATCGTCAGCGCCCGGAATTCCATCAGATTTGTTCCGGGGCGACCGGCACTGGCCAGAGCAACGCCGTCGATGGTAAGCCGAGGCGGAAAGAATCCCGTGCTTAAGGACTCAATGTCCGCCTTTGCACCGGTTATGGACTGCAGTCCGGTGATGGCCGAGTACCTCAGCAGAGGATCAAAGCCGAAGGCCATTGCCGCCCAAAGGATCGCCACCAGGATGAGCCTCGGGATCAGATAGCTCCAGCGCATTCGAGCTTCCTTGCTCTGAATTCCATAACAACCGTTTCCGTCATGCTGCCCGGGTATCCGGACATCACTATGGCGCGGAATGAAGTGCGATTTCGAATGATTCGGAAGCCGGCGACAACTGCCGTGTCGTGAACGGCCTGCCGTCGCCCGGCACCGGCTTGTCCTTCAGGGCAACCCGCTGGCGGGTGTCCGGGCCGCGACTCAGCCCGCCGTTCCCAGCCGGTCAGCCCATTCGGCCCCGAGCAGGACTCGCGTGAGCCAGAACCTCCTGGCCCACGGGCCGACAACCTTCGAGTACTTTTCAAAGACAGGTCGAGAGCAGCGATGAACCGGATAGACAGCCAGGAGCCCGATCACAAAGCTGCCGAGCACCACGGAATTGTTGAATGCGGTCCACGGCATCACCGGCGCGTTGTACAGCTGAGTCCACACGTTCTGGAGGGCCGGCATGGTCAGCAGCCAGGATCCCAGCCGATCGGACAGTGGATCAAGCAGCGTCGACGCAAACGTGACGGCGACGATTGCTGCGGCGGCGATCCCCAGATTCACGCGAGTGGCCGCAAGGAAAACGCCAAGGAAGACTGCCAGCAAGTTTCCCTTTGGTACCAGTCCGACCAGTACTCCCAGTGCCAGCCCGAGCGACATCTGCCGTGGCGAAGACTGGGCCAACAGCGCCTTCAATGCCAGCCGCAGAGGTTTCAAGACGATGAACATTGCAGCAAATCCTTTACGCGGTCACCGCCCATGGCGGCGTTTGGACGACCCCGAAAACCTTCGGAGAGCGACATTCGGATATTCGCTTCGCCCACGACAGCCGGTCAATATCATGGCGTCCGGATCGCATATCGGCGGCATTCCGGTGACCGGCATTCCGGCTCCTTTTCGGCAGATGATTCCGGAACCGGTGGACACCCGCAGGAATTGCCACAAGTCTCTGCCGGGTCCAATCCGGACACGTGGCCGTCCGGGCGGTTTTGGCCAGGCGTCACATTACGGGCACCGCAGGATCTGACTCGCGGCGCAATCGGGTTTGGTTGTCGTGAGCCGGCGTGAGCGCTCCGGCAAATTCGGCCGAATCTCATTGAATGGCAGCATTTCTCCCGATTTGGAATCAATCGGAAAGCTCCCGTCGCACTTGACAATTTGAGCTCGCCCTCATGTAATTTGGTTCAGGTGCTGTGGAGGCTGCTGCGCGTGTGAAATCTCACGGGTGGCTGGTTCACAGTCGATAAAAGAGTGTTTCGGGCCGGGAAATAACGCTGGGGAGCGTATTTCCGGTTGATGTTTGGCGTCTTCAAACGAGGGCGCGTCTGGCTTCGGTTGGCGTCTCGCATGGGGTGCGGTGCCAGCCGACCGCTGAAAGGGACTTTCGGCAACATTCTCAAGATGGGTCAGGTTGAGTCGCTGTATGAGTCGGCGGTCTCGGCCTTGTGAGGCGTAACCATGGCTGGGTGCGATGGGGTTCGCGTAGTCGTCACCGGTGTTGGAGTTGTCTCTCCAATTGGTATCGGCAACGACAATTTCTGGAACAGCCTTTCCAGCAATCGCTCCGGAATCGATTTTCTGCATTCCATTCCCGGTGACGGGCTGCCGTCAGCCTTTGGCGCTGAGGTTCGTGACTTCGAACCCGCCAAACATTTGCGTGAGCGCAAGTTCCTGAAAGTGATGTCCCGCGACATCCAGCTCGGTGTGGCATCTGCGAATCTGGCCGTCCGTGACGCGGGAATTCAGCCGGGCGACATCGACCCATACCGATTTGGCGTCGAATTTGGTGCGGGACGCATGACCTCGCACCCGTCCGAACTGGCCGCCGCCGCCAATTTGTGCCGCAGCGAAGCAGGCGATTTCGAACTGACCCGCTGGGGTGAAGGCGCCGTGGGAAGTATCGCGCCGCTGTGGCTTTTGCGCCAGCTTCCCAATATGCCGGCGTGCCATATTTCTATCGACCACAACGCCTGTGGTCCGAACAACACGATCACCTGTCGTGACACGTCAGCCCTGCTGGCTCTGGCCGAGGCCGTCCGAATCATCGAAGCGGATCGTGCGGATGTCATGATTGTCGGCGCTGCAAGTTCCAACATTCATCCCGTTGACATTGCTAAGTTTCATCGCTTTGAGGGCCTTTCCCGACGATCAGATGATCCTTCGCGGGCCTGCCGGCCGTTTGACTTCGAACGCGATGGTGCTGTCGTGGGCGAAGGCGGTGCGACATTTATCGTCGAAAGCTACGAACATGCCGTCCGGCGGGGAGCCAACATCTACGCCGAGATCCTTGGCATTGGTGCCGGCTGCGACGGGCGGGGTTCCGCAAACGAAGCCGGTGGTCTGGGCCTTGTGCGAGCGATGGAAACGTCGATCCGCAAGTCGAAGATCCGCCCCGAGGAACTTGGCCATGTAAACGCGCAGGGAAAGAGTACTCAGCCGGACGACATCGTCGAATCACGGGCCTACAACCGCGTCTTTGGGGATTGCCTGCTGAAGGTGCCGGTCACCGCGATGAAAAGCTTCGTGGGACACTTTGATTCCGGAGCGGGTGCCGTCGAAATGGCCGGTACGCTGCTCGCCCTGAAATACGGCGAAGTTCCGGCAACGCTGAACTACGAGATTCCCGATCCTCGCTGCCGTCTGAATGTGGTGCGGGGAGGTCCGCAGCGACTGCGGACCCGTACTGCGATCACGGTCAATCGCACCGCGATGGGACAAAGCGCCGCGGCTGTGTTGCGAGCGATCTGATTCGATGCCCGGTTCCGATGCTCACATTCGGAGACCAGTTACGCGCTGTCAGAGACTCCGTACGTTTCCGCCTGCGCGGAGATCTTAGCCACGCGGCAGCCGTCCGCTTTGTTTGGCCCGGACTCTTCACGGGTTGTACGACGGGACTCCGATCCCGTCGAATTGCAGCGACGGGATCGGAGTCCCGTCGTAAAGTGTGCATTTCGCCAATTCGAGCCAACGTGCTTGTCCAGGACGCTCTACGTCAGGAATTGCGGATCGCGTGAATAATCCGGGTTAGTCGTCATTCAGGAACGACATAATGTAGATCAGGTGGCGGAAGAGTTCGGCCATCGAGCCAAAGATCATCAGTGCTCCCGCGACATGGGCGGTCGTCGGCAGATGGTTCATGATCAGCGATGTTTCATACAGGATGTATCCGCACATCAGCACGACGACCAGCGCGGAGAAAAGAATTCCCAGGCTGAAGCCGCCGAAGAAGAACGATGCGATGCCGATCGCGAACAGCGCGATACCTCCCAGATAGAGTGCATTTCGAAGGAACGAAAAGTCCTTTCTGCTGACGATCACCACCAGCGTCAGTCCTCCGGTGATCGCAAACGTCAGAAAAGCGGCTTTTCCCAGAATGTTCGGATCCCGAAACAGCGCGAATCCGATGGCTGGGACAAGGAAGATCGATTCCGCAAAGACGTACAGGCCAAGACCGCCATATTGAGCTGCTGCGGACGCTCCGCTGCAGGCCAGCTTCTGAGCGAACCAACACGCGGCGATGACTCCGATCAGCGCGATGAACCACATCCGGCCGAATGTCTGCAGGATCGTCGTCGCGATCGGTGTCTGGAAATAGAGGAACTCCAGGCCAATCAGAAGCAGGATGGCTCCGAACACGTGCGTGTACACACGACGCAGAAACGCCAGTCGTTCCTGCAACTGGGCATCGACTACGAACATGTCCATTGGAGCGGAGTAGGGATCGTATTGATGTCCAGCGGGTGAACTCATGGCGGCGGCCTTTCAATGTTTTCAGAAGTTCAGCTTTCTGGCGCCCGAACGCAGGGGTCGCTGCGAATGCAACCACAGGATACTCGACGCCTGTGAATCCGCCAACGGAATCTGATGACACCCGCGTCTTAGGCGTGCGGTTTGCGGGCAGGTAACAGCTCATCTGCCGCTCGCCTTAGCATCGTCGACGACCACGGCGCGTTAACTCAACGCCGCCAGCGGCTGCGTCAGATCGCGGCGGTCATACAGGTCGATTGATTTGCCCTCCGCTTCCGAATTACCCGGCTCAAACCGCCGATCATCCCGATTCGACGCTGCACAAAAGGGTTGAAGCAGGTGCTGCTCCCTCTTTCCCGGGAACAATGGATTCGAAAGTCGGCCCCGCTTTCATGCCAGGCCATCCGGCAGGCGCAGGAACGGCTTTCGACGCTGCCTTCCGGCATCATCTGATGCCTCCCCGTGGTGCGCCCGACATTCCTTGATTTTGACTGCCTTTCTGTTGCGGAAGATCAGCCGGTGCGACGAATCGCGTTGCCGAAACTCAACACGGGCGATGTTGAGATTGTAAAGCCTCGCTGCCGCAACGGGTCATTGTCGGAAGCCTGTAAGTTCTGTTAGTGGAAAGGTTTGCGATGCATTCGGGTCGTTGCTGTGTCAAGAAATCTGAACACGATTAACGTTTTGGCACCGACCGTGCTTTACAGATTGTTCAACAACGCAGGCGACATGAAACACCGCCTGGGAAAAAGACCGAAACACGTTCCACTTCGAAACAGGAAAGCACAGGAGAACACGACCATGATGAACATTCTGCACGCACTCAAGAACGACGAAAACGGTTTCATTGTCTCAGCCGAACTGGTACTGGTCGGCACGATCCTTGTGGTCGGCATGATCACAGGTCTGAGCGAACTGAGCTTCAATGTGAATCAGGAACTGGAAGACGTCGGCTCAGCGGTTGGCGGCATCAACCAGACCTATTACTACACTCTTGCGAGTGGTCAGAAAGGCGAAGCTGTCGGCAGCACGTTCCTGGACTTTGCCGATGAATGCGACAACGCCTGCAACATCAGCTGCAACAGCCCGGGCCGTCCGGAACAGGGTGCTTACTAATCAGTGCGGTTCGACATAGATCGCATGACAATCAGGACGCCCGGCATCTCTTGATGCCGGGCTTTTCTAATGCCTGTGCAGCGCTGTGGTTCGCCGGCAGCATCCACGTTGTTGATACGCCGTATCATCGCCGATGCGCCCTATTGCATTGTCAGGCGTGGATCGGTGGGTCGTGTACCACTGGCTGTGCCAGTGTTTTCCGGACCACAGGGCACTGGCACAGCCAGTGGCACACATCAATTTACGATGGACTGGCCACTATGGTCACGCGACGTGCTTCGCCGACGGACGGGCATCCGGCTTTCGAATCGCTGTTGAAGCCGCCAGAACAAAATTGGCGTACATAATAAACATCAGCAATCCGATCGGAATCGTCAGGAAGCGTGCGTATTGCAACAGCGAGTCACCATCGACCTGTGAAGCGGAAGGCGACACGAACGTAAACAGCGCCAATGCTCCCGCCACGACAAGTACGGGGACTCCGCGCCGGGTGACATCCGGTCGGTCCAGGAAACGTCCCAGGCGCATCAGGAACAGCACGAACAGGATGGGGGAGAGAACCAGCAGCAAGCTGCCGGTCGCATGCGTCCACGCTTCGTTTGTGAAGACTCCCCCATTCCTTCGCTGGAGATGCTGCGCGCAGATCAGTAACAGCCAGAGAACGTCGGCCGCGATACTGCCGGTCAGCAGTTGTTTCCGGGTTCCGCGGGACGGCACTGACAGGCAGAGCAGCTTTCCTGCAAACATGATCAGCAGGCCGAGTGTGATCCCGATTCCGGCGCTTCCGAATGCCGTGATCGCCGTCACAACTGCCTGGCCCGTGCTTCCGGAACCCGCTGCGCTGCCGAAGAGCGCGATCAGGGCTGCGACGACAGCCCCCAGTGCAATGATCAGCATCCCTGTGTAAACCAACAGAGTGCCGATTCCGGTCAACTGTAGTTTCTGAAGCCGTTCACCGGGGACTGTCGTCTCCGCAGCGTCGTGCCGGGGCTGCGGAGGTGCATAGGGATTGTCTTCGTTGGGTGCAGTCATGATTCGCGGGCCTGATAGTGGTGCCTGGTTCGGATTCCCGGGTGTCTGGATTTGCCGAATTTCGACGGCGGAACGACGGACATCAAGTCGCCGTTCTCGTGGTCGCGAACAGTATCACCTGCGATCCGGCAGTTCGATTCTCCCCGCAGGGACGATGACGGACGCTGACGGACGGTGGGACTGCTCTGAAGTCGGCCGAATTCGTGGATGGGGCAACGACTCTAAGAACCCTTAAAAAACTCCCAGGCTCTCGCAGGTTTTGTTAGCGGTTCCAATTCTGTTTCCGTTCTGCGCGACACTTGAACGCGACCTGCTCGCGATGAGCAAGGGTCGCCGCGGCTGAATGAACTTCAAGCGGCGGGCGACAGGCTGCTCATTTGGAAACGTCGCTGCGGCAGTGTATACCGCCGTTGCGACCGTGCGGGTGAATTCCGCGGATCGATGGCGCGGGCGGGCCAGCATCGATCCCGTGGCCGGGAAGTGAATCGTCAGCCGATTATTGAGCCGTCAGTCCGCGGAAGTTACACCGCTGCGCTTCGTTTCGTCGTATCGAGGGGTTGTGTTATTCGCCACTCGATCGTGGCGGCGGCTCATGTTCGCCCAGACTACTTTTGAAGGCCGTACCGTGAAATACATTCTTGCTCTGGACCAGGGAACCACCAGTTCGCGCGCACTGCTGTTCGACCAGCGTGGTTCGATCGTCGCTGTGGCGCAGCGGGAGTTTCCTCAGCTCTTTCCGAAACCGGGCTGGGTCGAGCATGATCCGGAGGACATCTGGTCGTCGCAACTTGCTGTCGGAAAGGCTGTGCTGAGAAAGGCGTCGGCGACAGCGAAGGATATCGCCGCGATCGGCATCACGAATCAGCGGGAAACGACAGTCGTCTGGGATCGTGCGACCGGCGAGGCAGTCAGCAACGCGATCGTCTGGCAGGACCGCCGGACGGCTGGCATCTGTGAAAAGCTGGCCGCCGACGGAGCCGGGCCGGTCATTCAGCAGAAGACGGGACTTGTGCTCGACGCGTACTTTTCCGGCACCAAAGTCCGCTGGATACTGGACAACATCAGAAAACTGAGGGCAAGAGCCGCGAAGGGTGATCTGGCGTTCGGTACCGTCGATTCGTGGCTGATGTGGAAGCTGACGGGCGGGGCACTGCACGTGACGGACGCAACCAACGCGGGCCGTACGATGCTGTTCAATATCAATACTCAGCAGTGGGACGACGAACTGTTGACACTGTTCAACGTGCCTCGGGCTGTATTGCCGGACGTGCGTTCGTCCAGCGAAGTCTACGCCAGTACGAAAGCGTTCGGCGGATCGATCCCCGTTGCCGGGATCGCCGGGGACCAGCACGCGGCGCTGTTTGGACAGGCCTGCATGGAACCCGGGATGGTGAAGAACACGTACGGGACAGGTTGCTTCATGCTGATGAACACCGGCACAAAGCCCGTGCCTTCGACTCACAAGCTGCTGACAACCATTGCGTGGAAAATCGGCGACCGAACCGAATACGCGCTGGAAGGAAGCATCTTTATCGCCGGTGCCGTTGTGCAGTGGCTGCGCGACGGTTTGGGTCTGATCCGAAAATCGAGCGACGTGGAAACTCTGGCGGCTCAGGTGCCGGATACCGGAGGCGTCTATCTTGTGCCGGCGTTCGCGGGCCTGGGAGCCCCTCACTGGGATCCGCACGCTCGCGGCACGCTGGTCGGACTGACTCGCGGCACGACGGCTTCGCACATCGCCCGGGCAGCTCTGGAAGGGATTGCCTATCAAACGGCCGAGGTGCTGCAGGCGATGGAAGCGGACTCCGGCATCAGACTCAAGCAGCTTCGCGTCGATGGTGGTGCTTCCGTAAATAATCTGCTGATGCAGTTCCAGGCCGACATTCTGGGCGTTCCGGTGGTGCGTCCGCGGATTTCCGAAACGACGGCTCTGGGAGCGGCGTACCTTGCGGGCCTGGCGGTTGGGTTCTGGAAAGATCAGCGGGAAATCGCCGGACAGTGGCAGGAGGATTCGCGATTTCGTCCCGGGATGAAGCGGGGTGATCGCAGAAAGCTGCGCGATCACTGGGCTCGCGCGGTTGACCGAGCCAGAGGCTGGGACGCGGGATAGCAGCGACACCCGCACTCGACGCCGGATTTCCACCGTATGCTCCGGCAGAATTTGCCGGAACTTGCCACTCAGGACGCCGTGGGACGCATGTGCGAATAGGCCATCAGGACTTCGTACAGATCTGACGACACCTTGACTCGCTCGTCCGCCAGGTCGCTCAGCCAGGATCGGTCCCAGATAATTGCGTCGGCCAGAATTCGAGTCAGCTCTTCCAGCTCGATCGAAACCTCTGCGTCTGCTACGTCTGTTCCAGCCAGTCCGTCATCGCCGACGAACAGTCTCAAACGCGGTCGCATCAGCAATCCCTTCCCAATGCTGTCATTTTGCCAATCGGAACAACAGTCTGCGATCAGGCCGCCCCTTGAAGTTGTCCCGCCCCTGACTTACGCCCTTAACAAACTTATCGGGCTTGCGTGTTGAGGGGCTTCATCCAAAATTCCAATTGCAACCGTCGCGACGATTGGCTGAGGTGACGCAGCGCCGAACGGTCGCACCGAGACGATGCAATGTTCTCCGCAATCCGTATTTGCTGCCGCGGACGTGTGTGATTTCCCTCCCTTCGGAACAGACCGTTCCAGCGGGACAGCGGCGAATGCCGAACGGCGCGCTGTTTGTCGTCAGATCCGGCAGCGTAGACTGCTGTTCCCGAGTAGACGCAGTTTCTGGTTGTGCGGCATTTGCCGTCCCTGAAAGTTTTGATTGCCGTGGCAGGGTTTCTTCGCATTTTTGCCGGCTGCCGAATTGCTGCTGACGAGCGTCTTGACGCCGTGCTGGACGACTTTGAATCGCGTCACCCGGGCTTTCGCTGCGTGAGGCCGGGCAACCTGCACGTGACGATTTGCTTTCTTGGTGAGATCCCCGATGAGGTTGCCGGCGACTTCGCCGATTGCCTGACCGAACAATTCGTCGATGTTCCGGAATTTGACGCGGCGATTGGTGGGCCCGGCGGTTTTCCGGCGTCAGGTCGAGCTTCGATCGTGTGGCTGAGCGTCACGCCGACCGAGACGTTCACCAGATTGAATGCACGGTGCGTCGAGGCGGCCGAAGTACTGGGTCTCAACACAGAAGAACGGCCGTTTCATCCTCACCTGACCATCGCCAGAATGCCCGCGAGGCGCCGACGATGGCGACGTCCTGCAAAGCCGCCTGCTTGTGCCGACATTCGTGAATTCGCGGAGGATTGGAGCAATGAGCCGGTCTCGATCCAGCGTATCAGTTCAGTGACCGTCTTCTCATCGCAACTGGCGCCCGGTGGTTCGATTTACCGTCCGCTGCGTGAAATCCCGCTGGCCTCAGCCGATCCAAAATCGCACTGATGAATAACCCCCCGGGTCTCGCAGAATTGACGGTAACGCCACTGCGGTTTCATCACGCGTCGGGAATCAGCGCCGTGCTGACGCAGCCATGATGTGCCTGAGAAACAGTGGCGCAGAAGTCGGCCAGATAGCCGCGGCGAGGTTCGCGGGGCTTCCAATCACGCAGGTTGGCCTTCCGCCGCTGCAGTTCGGCATTGCTCACGCGAACCTCAACCGTTCCCTTCAGCAAGTCAAAAGCAATCACGTCTCCGTCAGCCACGCAGGCGATCGGTCCGCCGACGGCTGCTTCCGGCGAGCAATGAACTCCGATTGCTCCGTGGGAAACTCCGGAAACGCGCGTGTCGGAGATGAAGGCCACTTTGCCATCGAGTTCCGGGACTGCCAGAGCGGCGCTGGCAACCAGGACTTCCGGCATTCCGGATGCGACCGGTCCCCAGTACCTGAGCACGATCACAGATCCCGGTCGGATGCGACGCTGTTCCACCGCCTTGACGATGTCGCGAGGATCGTCAAAGCAGACAGCCGTGCCTTCGAAGTGCGGTTCCTTCATGCTGGACACTTTGAAGACGATGCCGTCGGGAGCAAGATTTCCGAAGCAGACCTGCATGTCCGCGAACGGCTTGTACGCGTTTGGGACATCGACGATCAGATCCTGACCGTCCGGCGGCGGCCCGACGTCGGCCAGGTTTTCGGCGAGCGACCCTCCGGTGACCGTCAGACAGCTTCCGTCCAGCAACCCGCAGTCCAGCAGGTGCTTCAACAGGACCGGAGTACCGCCGATCCGGTGCAGATCCACCATCGTTCGAGGCCCGCGCGGAGCAAAGCTGCACAGCACGGGAGTTTCCCGGAAGATCGGCTGCAGATCCCTGAGCGTGAAGTCCACACCGGCTTCGCGAGCCAGCGCCAGCAGGTGAAGCACCCCGTTGGTTGAACCTCCGGCTGCGGCGATTGTGACGGCGGCATTACGGAACGCAGCTTTGGTCAGAACATCGCGAGGACGAATGCCGCGTTCCAGCAGGCGTTTCACAGCGACTCCGGTGGCACGGCATTCTTCGCGCTTGGCCGGATCCACGGCAGGAATGGAACTGCTGGCCGGCAGCATCAGCCCGATGGCTTCCATCGCCAGGCCCCAGGTGTTGAACGAAGCGGCGATTCCACACCCGCCGGGTCCGGGGCAGGCCCTGCGAATGATCTCATCCCCTTCTTCAGCCGTCATTGAGCCGGTTGCGACAGCGGCCTGCGAGTCATACACGTCCAGGATCGTGATGTCTTTTCCGTCGTGGCAGCCCGGCAGGATGCTTCCGCCGCTGACGATCAGCCCCGGGTAATTCGTGCGAGCCAGAGCCATCGCGAAGCCGGGGCCGTTCTTATCACAGTTGTGCAGCCCGATCATGGCATCATAGCAATGAGCCGTGATGACGCATTCGGCACTGTTTGCGATCAGATTGCGGGACGGCAGGCTGGCATTGCCGCCTTCATTTCCCTGAGTAATGTTATCGCTGACGCCCGGAGTTCCGAACGGAAATGCCAGCAGTCCCGCGTCCTGGCAACCGGCCTGAAGTTCCTTCGCCAGCTCATAGGCGTGGACGTTGCAGGTATTGCCTTCCAGCAGCGGTACTCCGATTCCGACCTGCGGCTTGTCGAAGTCCTGGTCGGTCATTCCGATGGCGTAGTAGAAGGCGGTCAGTCCGCGCTGCCAGCCGTGCGTCAGTTGCTGGCTGTTCCAGTTGGTGGTGCCTGGCATGTTGGTTCCTGAGGTGTTCCGGGGCCTACTCAATTTCACGAATTCGCAGGTTGCGGTAGTGTGCTTCACCCGGCGGGCCGCCGTGAATCTGCACGGCGATGCGCCCTGTAAGCGGAATATCGGAATCCTGTTCGGTGTAGTCGACGGTCTGCAGGTCGTTGATCCAAAGCTGAATTCGCGGCCCCTGGCACAGGATGCGATAGTCGTTCCAGTCGTCTTGTCGCAGGACAGCTTTGATCTTTTCCGGATCAGGTCCGGCCAGCACTTTCCGCCGGCGCGATTCGTCGTACAGCGCACCCCAGTAGTTCTGGCCCAGGTCCGCCTGGTAGCCGATCATTTCGTGGTGATCCGGAATTCGTTGGCTGCGAATCTGTATCCCCGCGTTGGTGTCGTCGCCGATCAGCCGGAACTGCAGCCGAAGCTCAAAGTCACGGAATTCGCGTTCGTGCTGCAGAAAGAAATTCATCGGCACGCGTTCCTTCAGCGATCCGCCCATGATGCTGTGGTCTTCGATGCGAAACCACTTCCGGTCACCGTCCCAGTGGTCGAAGGAATCGCCATCGAACAGCGGCTTGAAATCGGATTCCTCCGCTTCGCTTTGTGCTGTCGCAGTCGCGGGCGCGACGCAGCACAGTGTCAGTGCCGTCAGGAAGACTCCTGCCAACAGGTTTTGATCGTGTCTGCTCATAAAATCTGATCCCCATGGCGGGAACGAAAAACCCTGCGGCACGGTACGGGCAGGGTGGTGCCAGCCGTATTCTGGCGTTTGTGCCGGACATCGAAAAGCGATCGCTGCGTGCGTGCCTCTGGCCAATGCGCAGATACGGCATGCCTGAGATTTGGCTCCCGGCGAAGCTCAGCAGACGGTGTCGGCACGACCGCCGACGATCACGGCACCTGGACTTCAGCCGGAGCAATCACCGCCGCCCCTTTCCTGCTGCCGGACCATTTGGGGACATCGCATTTCGTCGTCTGCCAGCCGTGATGAACGAGTTGTCCGGCCACACTGCCTGACGCCGTCTGGGCGACGTTGCCCGTCAACCGATACCGCTCCGATTTTGCGTCCGGAACTTCGACCGTGCTTCCTTCCCTGCTTTCGACAACCGGAGTCGGGGCGAACATGCGGTCCAGCACCGTCCGGCAGCCGCGGTGAATTTCACGAACCGCGGCGCCGACCTGAGCATCGTTGTAGCCGTCGATCGATTCCTGAATGAAATCCACAAACCGAGCTTCTCGCTGAAGCGCGGCCAGCAGAGTAACAGCGTCGCTGCGATCGGGTTTTGGCGGGGCCGCCGGTGCGGGCTTTTCCACGGTAGTCGCGGACGTGTCTGGCAGAGCCGCCGGCCTGCCGGACAACGCGTCCAGGGCCTGCTGAGCGACCTGGCTGTTGAACAAAATCTTTAGCGCGAGACCAAGTCGTCCCATGGTGATGTGTTATTTCCCTGTTGAGTTCGTTCGTGGTGTCGAGTCTGCTCGTCAGACATGCACCGGGCGGTGGCACACGCGCCGACCGGTGTCGCCGACTTAAGACTCGCCGCAGCGGATGCTGTGCAGCGCCTTCCGCCGGGAATCGGTCTTATGCGTCCACCGCGTGCCCGGCATCCGTCCAGCCTCGAAAACCGCCATCCATGGAGATTACGTTGACGTATCCCATCTGCTGCAGATTAAAGGCCGCCAGCGCCGATCGATAGCCGCCGCCGCAGTAAAGAATGATGGTCGCGGATTGATCGGGAATTCGTTCTTCAATGTCCCGTTCGATGATTCCCTTGCCGATATGCAGAGCGCCGGGAATTCGGCCGGCGGCGAATTCGCTTTCTTCCCTGACGTCGACCAAATGGAAATGCGAACCATCCAGCAGCCGCACTGCCACATCATGGACCGTGCATTCCCGGATTTGGCTGCGGACCGAATTGACAATGCTCAGGAACTGCGGCGAATGATTCGCTGCCATCGTTAGGCCTGTGGAAAGGTGATGCTGTTGAATGGGACAAGCCGTATTCTAGCTTCCTGGTCGATCGTCCTCCATGATGTCAGCACTTCTCACGCCGATGCACCTGCGATCGCTTGCAGTTTCTGCAGGATCGCCGACCGTAGAACTCCGCTGGAGCCCAGCCCAATGCCCGATACACACCGCCTGCTTCCAGGACAGCAAATCGAACTGTCCGAAGTTCCCACGCGAGCCGATGACTTTCACGATGATCGCCGTGCCGCCGAAAGGGAGTTTCGGGATCTGCGGGATAAGCTCATCAAGATGCAGGAGATGCTGTACGCGGAATCGAAGCAGAAGCTACTGGTTGTGCTCCAGGCGATGGATGCCGGCGGCAAGGACAGCACGATTCGCAGGGTGTTCAAGGGAGTGAATCCTCAGGGCGTGGTTGTGACGCCGTTCAAGGCTCCGACTTCAGAAGAACTGGCGCACGATTTCCTGTGGCGGATCCACAACGCGGTTCCCGCCACCGGCATGATCGGCGTCTTTAATCGTTCACACTATGAAGATGTGCTGGTGGTGCGGGTTCACAATCTTGTTCCCGAAAATGTCTGGCGACCCCGCTACGAGATTATCAATCAGTTTGAAAAGCACCTGACCGAATCCGGGACGACGATCCTGAAGTTCTTTCTGCACATTTCGAAGGAGGAGCAGAAGAAGCGGTTCCAGGACCGGCTCGACGATCCGGAAAAACACTGGAAATTCGACCGTGCTGACCTTTCCAAACGCCTGGAATGGGATGACTACCAGCTCGCGTTCCAGGACATGCTCAGATTCTGTACGACAGAACATGCTCCGTGGTACGCCATTCCGTCTGATCAGAAGTGGTACCGGAACGTCGCGATCGCCCGAGTGATGATCGATACACTGAAGCGGATGAATCCAAAATATCCGCAGTCGGAAGATCTCAGCGACGTGAAGTTTGAATAGCCGCCGGCACCGAGTTCGACATTCGCTGCCCGGCACTGGTGGAGCCGTCTGCGCCGACGACCTTCGAGTTACGTCAGCGGCCATACATCGCCGAAAGCGTCTTTCTGCAATTGCGTCAACTGACGGATTCCGTCGCGTGCCAGGCTCAGTTGCCGGTGCAGCAGATCTTCGTCAAAGGGTTCGCCTTCGGCAGTGCCCTGAATTTCGATGAAACGGCCGCTTCCCGTCATGATGACGTTCATATCAACTTCGGCGCGGCTGTCTTCTGCATAGTCCAGATCCAGCACGGGTCGCTCGTCGAGAACGCCGACGCTGACGGCGGCGACGCTGTCCTTCAGGATCGGCCGCGGCGACTCGATGCCCAGGACGGCGTCGCACAAAGCGATGAATCCGCCCGTCGTGCTCAGGGTTCGAGTTCCTCCGTCTGCCTGCAGGACGTCGCAGTCGATCGTGATCGTTCGCTCGCCAAGCGCCTGGAAATCGACGGCGGCCCGCAGGCTGCGGCCGATCAACCGCTGGATTTCCGTCGTCCGGCCGTCCACTTTCAGCCGATCCCGCTGTTTCCGCGGCGCCGTGCTGCCGGGAAGCATGCTATATTCCGCCGTCACCCAGCCAGCTGCGGTGACACCTTCTGCGCGGGGCTTTCGCCATGCGGGCACGCTGTTTTCCAGGCTGGCTGTGCACAGGACGATCGTGTTGCCCGCCTGAATCAGGACGCTGGCGGCCGCATTCTTCGTAAAGTTCCGCTGGATCCTGATGGGGCGAAGTTCATTGGCAGCACGGCCGTCCTGACGCGACATGGCGGAATTCCCGGTGGCGAAGTTTCTGGATATGTCTCACTGCGAGCTTTGCCGAACGCTGCGCTCCGACGCGGACTCCCGGCAACGGAAATAGCGGGGTGTTTCGCCGCAGCGCTGAACCTGCCCGACGAAACCTCCCCACACGGCCAGCCGTCAGAGACGCGAAGCGACGTTGCGGCGTCGTTGCGCATCATGTCAGCAGCCAGGCGAACAGGCCTCGTGCCAAATGCATGCGGTTTTCCGCCTGCTGAAACACGATGCTGCGCGGTCCGTCCATGACGTCATCAGTGATTTCCAGCCCTCGCTTGGCGGGCAGGTCGTGCATCACCTTCACCTGTTTCGGCGCCGCGCTGATGAGTTCCGCGTTGACCTGAAATCCGGAAAACGCCTGCTTCCGACGTTCGGCTTCCGCTTCCTGACCCATGCTGGCCCAGACATCGGTGTAAATGACGTCCGCGGAACGTACCGCGTCTTTGGGGTCGTGCGATTGAGTGAACTGAGCCCTCGGAAACTGCTTCGTGAGCTCGGCAGTAAAGCTACTGCACAGCTCGTAGCCTTCCGGAACCGCCAGCGTCATTTTCATGCCCGTCATGGCCGCCGCGATCGCCAGCGACCGGGATACATTGTTTCCGTCGCCGACGAATACCAGGTGCCGGCCCTGAAGATCACCGAACGCCTCGCGCAATGTCAGCAGGTCCGTCAGAGCCTGGCAGGGATGGCGGTCGTCGGAGAGTGCATTGATAACCGGACACGAAGAATACCTGGCAAAGTCTTCGATCAACTGGTGTGAAAAAGTGCGCATCGTGATGACATCGCTGTACGAACTCAGCACGGTGGCGACGTCGTAGAGCGATTCACGTCCATTCAGACCGACTTCGGCCGTTGTCAGAAAGATCCCGGATCCTCCCAGATTCACCATCGCGGCTTCGAAGCTGTTGCGCGTTCTCAGGGAGGGCTTTTCAAACATCTGAACCAGAACGCGTCCCGGTAGAAGCTGCGGGCGGTCGTTCTGCTTGTACTTCTGCTTCAGGTCGATGGCCGTGTCGAGAATCTCTGTCACGTCACCGGGGCTCAGGTCATACAATGAAATCAGATGTCGGGGCATGGCAAATCTTCGTTAGAATTCTGGCTCCGCGATCAATTCCGGTGGACCGGGAAACAGAAAACGACTGAGGCATCTCCGGAGGAGACAGCTCAGCCGAGGAAAATTCGAATCCGGAATTGTGGCAGTTTCCCTTCCGCAGGGTAAGGCGTCCCACGGAAAAACACAGCTTTTTTAAGATCCGAAAGAAGCCATGACGCGTGAAACGCTGCCCGGTTCGCGCTCGGACCAGGAAAACTTGGCGCGGTCCCGCAGGCGGCTCACGAATCCGGTTCGCAATTCCCTGCGCCGCCTGAACGCCATTGCGTCGCGGCCATCATTTCATGCCCGATCAGGAGCCGCGCTTCTGGTGCCGTCGATTCTGCTGACAATCGTCGTCGAATCTGTGACGTGTTTCCTGAGGTTTGGATGCCGGCTCCAGTCGACCATGCACACGGCATCCACGATTGGCAGTCTGACCTGTGGCATTCGGATTCACCACGGCTACATCGGCGGAGTGATGATGCTGGCTGCGTGTCTGCTGTGGGACAGGTTTCCGTTGGCGACGAAATGGCTGCTGATAGCCGCGCTGGCGCTGCTTCTCAGCGACGCGATCCACCATTTTCTGGTGCTCTGGCCGGTCACCGGCAGCCCGCAGTTTGATCTTGTCTATCCCTGAGCCGCGAACGTCCGTGCGGAGGAACGATCAGCGAAAGTCTTCGTCGTCCTCGAAGTCGTCCAGCTCCTCTTCGTCGAAGCCGTCGTCGAACATCTGGACCTCTTCGCTCTCGTCGTCGTCGGCGTCGAAGGTCTCGCCATCCAGCGTGTCGTCGGCGTCTTCATCAGCGAATTCTTCGCGACCGCCCTCGGCATGGTCTTCGTCGTCAACCGGAGGCGCGTCGCCAGCGGGAGCCGCCACTGCCGCAGCCATGCCGTCGGCAGGGTACCACAGAAAGAACAGAATTGGCGCGACGGCGGTTACCGCTGCCGCTATGAAGGCCAGAGCCCAGATGATTGCCGGCATCGGGCTGGTAAAGATGTTTCCGCCGGAGCCGCCGAACAGGATGCCCCATAACAGGGTAACGATCAGCAACACGCCAAAAACGCCTGTAAAGATCGTCAGGGCCACGACCTGTTTCTTGTTCATCGCGATCTTGCCTTGTGCCAGTGCTGACCTGTCCGCCGGTGTGTCTGTTGCGTCTTATCGGCATCCTACGGCGTGACGATCAGCCCTCGCAAGAAGTACCCTCCGACTTTAAGAAATCCCTCCGCGAGGGTGAAAAATCCGGCAATACCGGTTCACGGCAGCCCCGATACGGCAAAGGCCCGGCACGCCAATGAAGGCATGCCGGGCCGGGCAGTGCGATCTGTCCGTCTGCGGATTCCCTGTCGCAGCCAGCAGATCCTTTGGTTGTGTGAGGTTTACCCGCCGAAATTACAGGAAACCTCGGGGACACCAGTGCTGTCGTGAACGGTATACGTATCACCCGAACCGCCGTACTGCGACCGGGAATCGTACGCGTTAGCCGCGTCGTTGAGTTCGTGAGTCACGGCGTACTGCAAGCTGGTTAGCCCCGCGATGGCACCCAGAACCAGAATGGTTCCCACGAGTACGACTTCGGACGAAAGAATCATTCCTTGTTGATCCTTCACCAGCCGTCTAAACAGTTGAAACATTTCAGGAACTCCGCAGCAAGAATTCAGCCAGGGGTGCGACGTCAAGCCGAACCGGCAACGGGCCGGATGGGAGACGATGTTGCGTTTTGGCAACTCTAACCCATAAAACCGATCTCTGTGAAAATCGCACGATCGACGGCCAACAATCCGGGCGACGCGAGCAGACTTTGGCGAATCTGTCGACTGCAGCAATCATGCGGAGATCGCCGGCGAAGAAGCGTCGTCCGGCGGTGCCGCAGTCAGCGTCAGATCAAAATGCGGGACCACGCGTCCGGTGAATGACGGTGACATGGTCCCGGCGGAATTCCCTTTGCATCCAGAACACTATGCAACACTTCGACTACCGTTTCACTGTCGACGCGCCTGTGGACGCTGTGGCATCATTTCACTTCCAGCCGGACGCGTTCCGAAAGCTGACACCACCGCTGACGATCGTGAAGATGCACCGCGCGGAACCGCCGTCAGATGGATCCGTCACTGAGTTCACGATGTGGATCGGACCGTTTCCGATCTACTGGAAGGCGGTCCATTCGAGCGTCAGTCCATCCGGATTCACGGATACCCAGGACGCTGGCCCGATGAAATTCTGGCGGCATACGCACCGATTTGCCGCAATCACGCCAGCAACGACGGAAGTCCACGAACACATCGAATACCAGCACCATGACGGCTGGATGGGGCTGCGATCGCGGCTGCTGTTCTCTCGTCCGGCGCTGCGAGCACTCTTCGCGATTCGGAAGTTCAGGACGCGACGGGCGCTGAGGAAGTAGCAATTTCCCTCGCTGCTACTCAAACATGCCCGGCGATTGACGGTCCGGAGGAAGGTCCGTCGGTTCGGTGCCGGCGGTGCCAGCGGTGCCAGCGTCAACCCGGAACGTTATCAGATCCAGTTCTGAGTCCTGCAGCAGCATCTGAGCGGTCGCGGAGTGCAGGCCGGGCTCGATCGCCCGCAGCTTGAGGACGATCCTCCGTGAGTCGCCGGCAGCCAGGCGAGCGATTCCGTTTTCAATGCGCCGCACCGGGTCGGAATCGTCCAGAGTGTGGTGTCCCAGGCCGCGGTCCAGAGTCACTCGCAAATCGACGCCCTCCGCAGCAATGTCGCCGACGTTGGTCAGGTTAAACAGCACTTCGAAGACTTTTCCTACCTGCACCACGCCAATCGGTTTTTCCAGAGTGAGACGGACGTCCGGGCGAAGAGCGGGCGGCAGAGGTTGCCGGTTCAGCGTCTGTCCGGCCTGCACTCTCGTCGGACTTGCGACAGCGGCAATGGCGGAGATTTCCGTGCGCGACTCGTACCGGCCGGGGCGATCCGAAGTCACGTCCAGTCGAAAAACCCGCTCCGCCAGCGGATCCAGTTCGTCGATCAGCCAAGTTACAGTGTCTGCCCGGTAAACACCGACGGGCTGCATGTCCGTCGGTTGCCAGTCAAACGGCAACAACTCACGCAGCAGCAATCCGCCGATGCGTTCCTGTCCGGTATTCTGGACGCGGATTTCCACGCTGAATCCGCCGTCGCCCGGCGTCGCGGGAACGTTCTTTTCGACTCGCAGGTCATTTGCGGACACCATTCTGCCCGGAATGACGTCCACGCGAGTCAGCATGTCGCGCACGGCGAAATCAGAATCCTCGCGCAGGGGTGCCGCCAGACTTCCTCGCGACGTCGGGTCCGGCGTCCGAAATGCCGCCGACAGCCAGTCATCCCTGTTCCACCGCAGTGAGGCGATGGCGCGGTCCACCACACCCGTCAGCGCTGGCGCGGAAATCTCACGGCCACGTACCGCAAGGACGCGACCTGTGGAATCGAGGCTGAGTCGCAGATCCGGACCGGACAACCAGCGACGGTCCGTCTCGCGGCTCAGCAGCGGCTCGTGAAAGTCTACCGGCTCGCTTCTGACCGGAGCGCTGCCAAAGTCGAATAGCGGCGGAAAGTCGTCGTCGCCAGGCGTCGGCTGTTCAGGACGCGGGTATTCGCGCGCCGGAAACTCCGGGTACTCCGGATACACGGCGATGTGCTCAACCTGCGGCAGCCGGAACCTGATTGACGACGGAACCTGATAGACCACGTTCGAAACGCCGCTTTCCGTCAACGGTGCCTCCTGCGTTGTCGAAATTGCCGCCGCGTCGGACTCGCTCGTCGCGTTGATCTCAGGGGTGAAGTCCAGCACGCTGCCAGCGTTGATCAGTGCATTTTCATCCCGTTTGACGGCCAGCGCCTGCTGAGAAAGGCCGCTGAACATCATCAGTGCAATCAGCACGACTCCCGTCGTCCCGGATGTTGCCGCTGTCACCCACCAAAAATGCTCGCTGATAAACGACCGGACGTCATCCAGGCCTTCACAGAGCCGAAACCAGCTTTCTTCCAGCATTTCGCTGGTGGCTGTCAGCCAGCGCCCGTCGAAGAATTCAACGACGCTCAGTTTCTCGCCATAAACCATCGCGAGAAAAATCAGGCTTAGTAAGAAGACGGCAGCCAGCGTGAATGTCAGACTCATCGCAGAACTTCCCTGCAGGACACAACCAGTGCCGGCGGTTTACCAAATACCGGCAAGAGCGGGAAGTCGAAGGCAGAATCTGCCGGTATTCAGCGGGCAGCGCGCAAAAAAACGCGGCGACTGCGACAGCGCCCGGAACGATGTGATGCACTCAAGCGGTGTTGAACCCGTGTTCCGATGCTCTGCCTGCTCGTCGCCGCGATAGCCGGTTTCTGGTGTTTTGAATTCGGCACTGGATGTACTAAGCAAGACCGACCCACTGGGAATCGCAACAGAGGGGGGCATTCGGACATGGTTTTCTGAGAATCTCTTAAGATTCTTTGAAATCAGCCGGATTCCTCGTCGAAATTGCGCTGTAAATCTTTTTGCATAAAAGCTTTATGGTGTTTTCTGGATTCGTGGCGAATCCGTGGTTCCTCGGCGATTTCGATCACGGCAGCAACAAATTGAGCGTTTCATTGAACTGATCGTTCGTTCAGTTTTCTGGGAACTCGCCGTATCGGTTGTTTGCCTGCGCGTTCCCGAACCAGACCATGGGAAGGTTCCCAGGCAGCGTGACCGTGATACTTCCGGTCACGGTTTGCGTGGGCAACGGCTCGGTCGGTTCCCCGTCAAAGCTGCCTAGCTTCGCCAAAGTAAGCGATGCGTGTTGGAAAGAATTGGTCTCGGCGTCTCCCCTTGCGTTTGCATATCCTACTGCGGCAACCTCAGGGGAATTGCTAAACCGCAAAGCTGTCACAGACCGAATCTTTGATATGGATGGAAACGTCCCGGAAACTGCGCGCCTGCTGCGCACCCGTCCAGGCCGATGATTCGTGACTGACGTTTCGGGATTCGTGAAACTTGAGCCGAATTGGATATTGCCTCTTATCAACCGCCGGTTGTCCCCGACTTCTCTTTGGGGCGGCACTGTTTCGCTTGCCTGTAACGCTCAGACTTCGCATCTTTCTTGAGACCGTCTAAGACATTCTGTCAAGCACTTGTTTCGCTGCAGCAACTCGCGTGTCAGAAGCTGCGGCCCGCTGTATAAATCCCGCTGAATTTACTTTGTCTTTACAGAACTCTTCGTTGGGTTAACTGCCATGCTGTTGAATACCTGGCTTTCCGCTGCCAAGCGACAACTGTTTTCTGTACCGGGAAGCCACGCATCGATGGGGCGCCGGTCGGTCGGTTTCCGGCGACAGACAGCAGCGACTGAGCTGCTGGAAAGCCGGGCGTTGCTGACGGCCCTGGTAATTAACAATTCCAACGTTGACGACTTCACGAACGCCGCCGGTACGGTTGCACTCACCAATGCGACGCTGGGCGCGAACGATTCGATCGTGATCGAAGATGCCATTCTGACGTCTACTGGCAAGGCACTGACGATCAATCTGTCCAACATCAATCTGGACAGCATTGCCATTGAATCAACGGACGTAACCGCGTTCACGGGTACCGCAATCGACATCAACCTGACAAACGTCACCGGCTTGCACACGATCGCCATCGAAGATGTGCTGGTGAACGGGCAGGTCAACGGCGGCAATGGTCTGGGGATCTCCATCAACCTGAGCGGGACCGACGTCGATGCCATCACAGTCGACGACTCTGAGTTCCCCGGTGTGCGAATCACGGCGACCAACAACAGCGATATTCTGAATGGTTTGATTACTCAGAACACGATCGTCGCGCCGGCGGGATTTGAAGGCGTTCTGGTCTCCGCCACCACCGGAGCTACGGCAAACGGTTTCCGAGTTCTGGAAAACCAGCAGATCGACGCGCTGGATCGTGACGCTGTCAAGATTAAGGTAAACGACTCGCCCCTGGACGGTCTGGTAATTGCCGACAATGTCGTTGGTACAGACCGCGGCGCTGACGTGCTGTTCCGCGCGGAGGGTGATACGTTCCAGCAGCCATTCAGGCTTCAGAACAATGCGACCGATGGCGAACGGATTACCAGTTTTGTCTTTGACCTGACGCCGCTGGGGCTGATCTTCGATACCAACGCCGTCACCGGCAAGGCATTTACTGTCACCAATGACCCTGGTAACACAAATCCCACGGGCGTCGTGTCGTCGACACTGGACGCCACAAAACAGATCCTGACCGTGACGTTTGATCCCACGGCCTTCGCGCCGGGTGAAGCTCTGGAATTTGTGATCGACGTCGACCTGGCTCCCACAAACCCAGCCGATCCACCGATCCCGACATCGGTGTTTGGCAACGATCTGGTCGGAGCGGCCATTGAGGTCAACTTTACCGCCGGCCAGACCGCCGGAAGTGTGCCCAAGCGTGTTTCCGGCGTCATGGTCGCGGATCCGGACAGTTTCACGGCATCACAGTTCGCTGTGGGGGCCGGAGTCGCTGGAAATACTCAGGGAATCAATCTGGATCTGACAAATGCTCCGGTGACGAACGCTTCGATCCTGCGAAACACCGTGACCGGAAGCGCCGGACATGGCCTGCTGATCAATGCAAGAGCTCACAGCGATGTGACCGGCGTCATTGAAGGCAACACATTTGTTGCCAGCGGCCAGGACGGAATTCATATGGCTCTCGTGGACAGCGACTTCACGGGTGCCGTCATTGGAAACGTCATCGCCAACAACAGCGGATTCGGAGTCAACATTCAGCCGGAAGTTTCTCGCAAGGGGCTGGTGGAAGATGCCTTTGACAACAATCCGGTCGTGATCACGTCGACGAATCACGGTCTGCAGACCGGTGACGAGATCATTATTCAGGGAATGACCAACGACGTTCCCGGCGTTCCCCACCCCGGCAACGGGCGTCACGTGGTGACGCGCATCGACAACAACCGGTTCAGCCTGCAGGGCGTCAACGGCCTGTCTCCCAACGTCGTCTATGCCGGCGGCGGAGCGTGGTATCTGCCCGACTTCCAGGGCGGCGTTGCTCGCAACCTGATTACGATCGATATGCAGGCCAGCGTTTCCCGGGGGACGATTTCGGCGATCAGTACAGCGGGAGGTGTCACGATCACGTCTGCCGACCATGGTCTGACAACCGGAGATCAGGTTCGCGTCAGCAATGCGGCCGGCGTTCTTGGTGTGAATGGCGTGTTCACGGTCACCGTCACGGGACCAGATACGTTCACGCTCGACGGTGCCGCGGGAAGCGGAACCTACGATACGTCCGAGGGACTTGCCACCTGGGAAGCGGACGTTGTAACGGCCGCCTCCAATACGGATGGCATCGTGATTACGTCGCTGAACCACGGCCTGGAATCGGGTGAGCAGGTCAGAGTCATGGGTGTCGAAGGAAATACGGCGGCCAATGGCACGTTCACCATCGTCCGCATCGATGCCGACCACTTCCGGCTGAATGGCGCTGTTGGGAACGGTGCCTACACCGGCCAGGGCACTTGGGTACGGCTCGCCGATCTGACGCCGACCGGAGACCGCCTGCCGCAGGAAGTGTCGGGTAACAGCATCACGGGTAACGGCAAGGCAGGGTTCTATGTCGACCTTACAGCCGGCACCATCTTCAACGGTGACATCGTCGGAAATGACATTTCCACCAATCGCGACAAGGGAATTCACATCGAATCCCACAGCTTTGGTCTGGGGACAGATCTGCCGCTGAACCCCGCTGATCCGCTGGCACTGCCGTCGCTGCAGGATATCAGCTTCGACGTCAATATCGGGACCGCGGCAACCGGTGACGGCAACACAATGGACAGAAATGTCGGAGCGTCGATTCTGATTGATGCCCTCGACTTTGCGACCGGATCCTTCGAAATCCGGAAGAACCGAATCACCAGCACACAGAATGACAACAACCCCGGCAGCGGCCTGGAAGGCGACGGTATTGTTGTCCGGCTGCAGGGAGACCTCTTGTCGTCCGAATCCGTTGCGATCCTGGCCGAGTCCGTCATCGACGACAACATCATCGGTGTGGACAACCAGGGCAATGAAGGTAACGGTCTGAGTTTCATCCTTCGGGAAAGCTCCAAGATTCAGGACCTGCGGGTCACCGACAACAACTTCCTCAACAATGCCCTCGACGGATTCCACTTTGTCCGATCCGAAGACGGTGACCTGAACTCGGTCGTCTTTGAACGCAACAACGCCACAAACAATGGCGGCGATGGTTTCGAACTGTTTGCCATCAACACCGTCAAGGACCGTCTCGACTTCCAGATCAATGAAAACAACATTGATGACAACGGTGAGTACGGCCTCAGAATCGATGTTCAGGCCGACGCCCGTATCGGTGTCGACTTTAACAATAACTCGGTACGCAGAAACGGTGCGGCAGCCAACGGCAATGGTCACCACCCGAATGACGGCGTGGCCGGTTCTGCCGGGTCAGCAGGGGGCGTGGGAATTCTCGCGTTCCAGCAGGTGGAAGTCGTCTTCAACGCAACCCAGTCACACTTCGACGAAAACTTCGGTGATGGCTTCAGTGTTGACGCCTTTAACTTCTTTGACACACTGATTTTCCAGAGTTCGTTCACGGACAGCACGTTCAACAGCAACATGCTGACGGGCTTCCGCAATCACGGGGCTTCCTTCGGCACGATTGACTGGCTCCGCAGCGAATTCAGTCTCAATGGCGAAGACGGCGCGCGTTCTGTTTCCATTGAAGATAAGACAGACTTTTTTGAACGTCGCGTCGGCGGAAATGACATCGACATTCACAGCCTGTCGAGTCAGTTCGTCCAAAACGGGCAAAGCGGCCTGCAGGTCGGACAGGGCGTGTCCGCGGTACTTGGTGACGGAACGATTCCGGGTGCGAATCTGTTTGACAACAACGGTGAAGACGGGCTGAAAATCACCCAGGATATTGGGGCGTATCTTGCAGAACTGGGTCGGATTCGAGTGATCCAGGCGGACCTGAACTTCTACCGAAACAACCAGGGCGACGGGATTGACATCGGCCATTTCGCCCAAACGGAAGGCGGCAACGTCGAACACGGTGACGAGGTCGCCAGTGATGTCAACGTGATGATCAATAATTCCACGATTACCGGAAACCACGGTGACGGCGTCGAATACCTCGGAGACAGTTGGCAGCGGCTGCCGCCAATTTTCGGTGGCGGCCAGGATATCGACACAATTGACGTCTCCTCGCTGACGATTTCCGATTCCCGGATCAACAACAACGTGCTCCGCGGAGTCGACATTCTGAACCGCGTGGGTGAAGACTCCCGAATCTCGCTGATCAACAACGAAATCCTGTCGAACGGTCTGGAGGGCATCTACGTACTCAACACAGCGTCGCACTTCCAGCTTCAGAACGGGCCTGAAGATCCGCTGGATGTGAAATTTGAGCAGTACGCGATCCGCGGAAATGACAGTACGCGTGTATTCCAGGTCGACCCGGCCCCCACGCGGGAGATCGAATTCGCGATCAGTCCCAACATCGAACTTCGCGTGCAGGACAACCGGATCGAATCCAACGGCACCAGGTCCAGGAACTCCGTCGTGCCGGTAAATAATTCGGCGATCGGGCAGGATGCAAGCGGAAATCAATCACTTGACTGGACACACAACTACGCAAGTGTCACGGGGACGCTCGGCGGTCTGGTCGTTCGTGTTGGAGCCGTCGATACAATCGGCCGGACGAGGGTTGCCTCGCCGGAAGCGGAGCTTGGGCTCTCAGGGATTGACGCGGAGGTCGTCAATAACTCCTTTGACGGAAACATCGGGGCGGACTTCTATGTCGACAGCTTTGTCAGCCAGATTCCACGCCAGTCCCGGGGTTCTTTAATTCCGGACACGATCCGGTCTTCATCTGGAATGATGGCTATCGTGATCCTCTGGCACGACTCGACCTGGTCTTCCGCGGCAATGTCGGCAACTCACTTGATGTGACCAACGGGTTTGCGTTTCTGGACAATGTCGAGGACTATTTCAAATCGCGAAATGTCATCGCCTCGACGTCACCGCCAAGTGACCATGCCCACACAGACCTTAACCCCGATGGTGACTTCATCGGGTCAGGTCGAAACGAAATTTGACCCGGACGATGGGTTATTTCGACAATGTCGGAGATGTGCCCAGTTTCCGTCCCATGATCGACGACGGTGGGATGCTGATTACCAACTGGTCGTATGACGGCCACGGCACGCCCACGATGCGAATTGAATCGGACTTCGTCAATCAGAACGACTTCCCGCAGGCCAATGCTGCCCTTGGTTCCAGCGACTTCTTCGACACAATTCAGATGGACCTGTCGGGGTATGACTATCAGTGGGACACGGGAGTCAATATTCCGGGATTCATCGGAAATACGCCTTACTCACTGGACCGCGGTGATATCTTCAACGTCCTGCCCGGTGAAGAACCGATTCAGGCCGACTCTCTGGAACAGAACGACAGCTTTGCGGGTGCCTACGACCTGGGCACAGTCGCGGGCGCCGGCTTTTCCGTCAACGATCTTGCGATGAACGGCAATCTGACCATCGAAACG
Source organism: Planctomycetaceae bacterium (assembly GCA_041398785.1). Taxonomy (NCBI): domain Bacteria; kingdom Pseudomonadati; phylum Planctomycetota; class Planctomycetia; order Planctomycetales; family Planctomycetaceae; species Planctomycetaceae bacterium. The sequence goes on from JAWKUA010000012.1 coordinate 55,431, forward strand.
AAGGGTGACCGCGACTACTACAAGTTTGTCGCCGGTGACACCGGATCGCTGGACGTCGTCGTCAGTGCGACGGACGCTCTGGGCGATTCGCTTCAGTACCTGATCTACGAAATCGACTCGCTGCTGCCGACGGAAGAAGTACCGATGGTGCGTGCGGCAGACGGTTCGCCGGTTCGTACCGTCGTGCCTGCCACGGGAACGCGAACACTGACGGTGGACGTTGTTGCCGGCCGTACCTACATCATCGAAGTCCTGAGCAACGAACAATCCAACCTGGGAATCGCGGTCGAAGGCAAGCCGTTCAACTACGGCACCGTTCGAAGCTATGATCTGACGATCAACGCTCCCGGTACCCCGCTTCCTCCTGTGAACGGTGCTCCGGCAAACGATGGCGGTGAAGGTGCCGGTCAGACCGACGGAGGTAACGGAGGCACGGCTCAGGTCAATATCCCGGACCAGGATCCGTTCGTGCTGGATGTGGTCGACGTGAGTCCCGATCCCCGAAATGCCGCTGTGGATACGATCACAGTGATGTTCAGTGAAGATGTTACCGGCGTGGACATCAGCGACTTCACGCTGACACGCGATGGCGTCGCACTGAATCTCTCCGGAGCCTCGGTTGTGGAAGTCACTCCGGACGTCTACCAGGTGACAGGACTGGGAAGTCTGACCGGACTTGGCAAGGCCGACGGCAGTGCGACAGTGTACGAACTCACGCTGACGGCGGCCGGTTCTGGAATCATGGATGTCGACAGCGCGTTGCTGGTTGGTGACGCGACGGAGTCCTGGACGCTGACAAATCAAATCACGTTCACCGGCGATTCGGTGGATGCCGATCCGGGCAACGGCTTGTTTGCTGACCGAAATGGCAACGCGTCGCTGCGTGCCGCCATCATGGAAGCCAACGCATCGCCGGGACTGGATGTCCTGCAACTGGCAGCCGGCACGTACACATTGTCACTTGCGGGAGCCTTTGAGGATGCCGCCGCGACGGGAGACCTGGACATCACGGAAAGCATCCGCATCGTGGGTGCCGGTGCCGGCAGCACAATCATCGATGCCGCTGCCCTGGATCGCATCTTCCACGTCCATCCGGGAGCGACGCTGAGTCTTGAAAACCTGACCATTCGCGGCGGCCGGGCAGCGGACGGCGGTGGTGTCTTTGTTGAAGGTCGTATTCTCGATTCCGCTGGTGCTGTTCTGACGGATGCCGGAATCCTGAACCTGCTGGACGTCAATATCGTCAATAGCGAAGCCTTCAATCAGGGCGGCGGCATCTATAACCTTGGTACGGTGAATTCCGAGCGTTCTTCCATTTCATTTAACGTCGCGGGATCGCGCGGCGGCGGATTGTATAACCTTGGCATTGCCAACCTTCGCAACACGACCGTGTCGACAAACTCAGCCGTGTCTCGCGGCGGTGGTATCTACACGGAAGGTACCGAAGACGAAGTCAATACGCTGCTGACTCCGGTAATCGCTCCGGCCCGGCTGAATTCCATCAACTCCACGATTGCCGCCAACACGGCGGGGGCTCTCGGCGGCGGACTGTACGTCGAAGAAGGCGGGATGGCGACGCTCGGGAACACAATCATCGATATCAACCACGCCGGGTTCGGCCGACCGGATCTTTCCGGCCGACTGACGTCGTCAGGCAACAACCTGATTGGCAATCTAAACGGCACTCGGGCAGATTCCGCGCTGGTTGCATCCGACATCGCGGGTGGCGTTACGGGTGGCGCTCCCGTTCTGACTGCCGGACTGATTCCGGTAACCAGCGCCGGCGGAAACGGAACCTGGCATCACCCGTTTGCCTACGGTCGTATCGACCTGACTGGAACAGTCTCGATCACAAACGCAACGCGAATCGTCACTGGATCGGGAACGCAGTTTACGACGGAAGTGCTGATTGGCTCCGTACTGACAATCGGCGACACGAACTTCGTTGTCGAGAGCATTCAGTCCAACGTCCAGTTGACGGTCACACAGGCGGCGACGGAAACGATCTCCAATTCGGCGGCTTCGGCTCGCGCTCGCGGCGTTGATGCCGGAAATCGCAATCTGTTCATTCCGGCAGCGGGTAATTCGCTGTTTGATGAGGTGGATCAGATTGGAAATCCGCGACTCATTGAAGGCGACGCGGATGCCGTTTTTGCCATCGACATCGGTGCCGTTGAGTTTCTCGTCAGCGATCCGGTGGCATCATTCACAGCGACACCCAATCCCGTTGGCCAGGGCGAAACGGTCAGCTTCGACGGTTCGGCATCCACGCACACCAACCCAGGTGCCGGTTCGCTTGTGTTGTATGAATGGGACTTTGACTATCAGAACGCAACGTTTACCGTCGATGCGACCGGCGTCACGGCATCGACGTCGTACAATACCGACCGCGACCGGATTGTCGCGCTGCGTGTGACGGACAACTCGAACAAGACGGACATTGCATTCGTGACCGTTATTGTTGGAGTACCGACTCGGCCGGAAATCATCAGCCCGTTCCCGGTTACCAGCGACTCCACACCCACCATTGACTGGATCAATGCGACCGGGACGTTCTCGCTGGTGATCAACAATCTGAGCACCGGGCAGAACGGCGTCGTTTCGCAAACCGGTTTGACATCGAATTCCTTCACGGTTCCCGCGAGCCTGGCTCCCGGTCAGTACGAAGTCATTGTCACTGCGACGAACGCTGACGGCAGCACGTCCAGCCTTCCTTATGAGTTTGAGATTGTCCAGATCCAGCTTCAGAATCCGGCCAATGGACAGTCCGGGTTTGACACAAGTCCGAACTTTGTCTGGAACGCTGTACCCAACACAGAACGATATGTGCTGTGGGTGAACCAACGGACGCCTGTGGCAACTCCGCGGATCGTCTTCGAAGAATTCATTGACGGAACGACATCCGTTTCTCTGGATGGGCTGACGGCAAGTTTCGAAGTTATCAATTCACTGCCGGTAGGAACCTACACCGCATGGGTGCAGGCAATCGACGACAACGGAAATGCCGGCGACTGGAGCCCGGCGACGCAGTTCGAGATTTCACGAATCATGGTGACGGGACCCGCACCCGCGACGCATTCCATCCTTGACCGGACACCGACGATTACCTGGACAGGACTTGGTGCGAACCAATACGAACTGTGGGTCACGCAGTTGAGCGGCGAAACGAAGGACACGTCCGGAAACACAGTGCCGCTGACATCGCCAAAGCGCGTGATCTACCTGCCCGCGTTGCAGCTTCAGCCCGGTGCTCCCCGCGAATATACGCCGACAACACCGCTTAATAACGGCCAGTACCGGATTTGGGTACGCCCGCTGGCGGACGACGGAGAGCCGGGTCTGTGGAGTCCGGCTTATGATCTGCAGGTTGACTTCCGGGTCGGTCCGACTGCCATTTCGCCGACCGGAACGGTGACGGATCGGACTCCGGAGTTCGTCTGGACGGCCATCGACGGTGCTGACCACTACGAGTTGTGGGTAAACCGGGCCGGTTCGAATCCTGCGACGAGAGTGATCTACAACAACGATATTCCGCACGTCAACGGGGCGACGACAATCAAGTACACCGACCCGGCCGTGAAGCTGATCAATCCCGGACACCGCTGGTGGGTCCGGGCATTCACGGCGGACGGGACTCCGGGCGCGTGGAGCGCTGTTCAGACATTCTTTATTCCGGCACCGGCGATGACCGGTCCCTCCGGTGCTATCACAAACACCGGTCGGCCGACATTTACATGGACCGGCGTGCCGGAATATGTCCGGTATGAACTTTGGGTCAATAATACGACGACCGGCGTATCGCGTGCGGTCTATGAAACTCAATTGACCGGAACCTCATTCACGCCCGACCTGCCGCTGCAGAACGGAACGTTCCGGGCATGGGTCAGAGGATTTGACGCTCAGGGAAATGACTCCCAGTGGAGTAACCCGATTGTCTTTTCCATCAACACGGCTCCGACGAATGCTCCGACTCTGTTGAGTCCCAGCGGAGTGACGACAGACAACACGCCGACATTCACCTGGAACGCCGGCGGGCCTGCTGTCGCCTACGAACTGATTCTGAAACAGATCACGAATCTGGGACAGCAGGAAGTTGCTCATCCGACGGGAATCACTGGCACGTCGTATCAGCAGACCACGCTGCTGTCGCCGGGAACCTACCGCTGGTGGGTGAGAGGCCTGAACGTCGACGGCAATCCGTCAACGGCATGGAGCCAGCCGCGCGACTTCCGGGTCGTGTCTGCTGAAGTTCCTGCGATCGACGGCTTTGCCTCTCCGCTGATCCCGGGTGAGTCTGCCGCCGAGGCGATCGTAACGTCACTGGATGTCACTGACTGGAAGGACAATCTGCACAGCATCACGGTTCATCCTGCAGCCGTCGTGGCCACGTATCATTCGAACGCTGTGGAAGCGCAGACGGCTGTTTTGGAAGAAGTTCCCGCATCGGCCGAAGACGAGAACTACCGACAGTTGGACGCCGTGCTGGAAGCATTCGCCGTTGATGGATTCTGGTCAGAACTGCCTGGTGTGGAGCTGCAGTTTGACGATGCCGATAGCGACAACCTTCCCGGCGTTCCGGCAGCTGTCATTGACGAAGCCGTCGTGCAGCCCGCTGAACAACAGGAGCGGTCGTATTCCGCTGCCGCAGTGGCAATCGGGATCGCGGCGTCAACGAGGAGACGTCGTGTTCGCAATGAAGAAGAGTAGGCTCCCGGCGCGAATTGGCGGCTGATTCGGCGTCACAGAGGATGCTGCCATGTGGCGGCGAGTTGTGGTGACGACGATCACGCCGAAATGAACGTGCGAGCCTGGTGACAACGGAGACGGGGCCGGCGGATATCCGCCGGCCCCGTTTTTTTCGTCGTCACGGAATGTCTGCCAGATCAAATCGACCGGCACTAATCCTGATAGTCGACTTCGATGTATCCCTTCCTGACGCGAACATCGACCTTGTACTCACCGTAGTTGTATCGAACGCGATTGCCGTCGCGACGACATTGAATGCTCTCGCAGGCACACGGCGGCACGCAGATGCTGATGTAGACGCACTTCGGACCGCAGCAGTCGCAGTCGTGTTTGCATGCACAGGGATCCTTGACCTTGATGATCTTCGTGACGGCGCACGGAGCCATCTCCCTGAGGTCTTTGTACCTGACGCGCTGGAACAGCGGCGCCACGGGTTCGGAGTAGATTTGCCCATACGGTGCCGCGTCGCTGTAGATCTCCGCGCCACCGTTGACGTCGCCGTCGCTGTAGATGTCGCCGTACGGTGCCTCCGGAATCGGCGTCAGGACTGGCGGATCCTGTGCCGGCGCGAAGCCGACGGAACCAGCAACAACCAGGGTCATGCACAATGACCCGATTCGACCGAGTTTCTTCATCGCTGTCCTTTCCTTCCCTGTGAAAATTGAGTGAATTCGACTGAACGGTGCGAGTGTTTCGCCGCAGGGACGACGTCCGGACTCGCCCCTGCATGACAACTCTTGCCCACCGTGACGATCCGTCAAGAGCTGCTTTCCGTGGCGGTGCCATTTCTGCGGTGCCCGGCGTCGTGTTGGCGCGTCGTGGCGACCGCTGTTAATCACGGTAGGCTGCGAAGCCTGAAAAACTCAGCGGATTTCGCCGATATTCTGATCCGACTGCATAAGACACGACACGTGGGCGGTTTGTGCGATCCGTGCGGACTTCCGGCTGTTGACTTTCGTCTTGGCCGAATTTGCCGATTTCCGTACGATCGGGCATATGGAATTCAACATACGGCCAGTTTCACGGACATGTGCCGTGACGGGAAAGGCGTTAACACCCGGCGACATCTGTTGGTCAGCGCTGGTTGAAGAAGAGGGACGGCTGGTTCGACAGGATTTCAGTGCGGAGGGCTGGACCGAGCCTCCGCCGAATGCTGTTGGGTATTGGAGATGCGTTGTTCCGCCCGAACAGGAATCCGGCGAGCGTCGCCTGGATACAAGTTCGCTGTTTGAATACTTCCTGCAGTTGTGCGAATCACCGAATGTCGTGGAGCAACAGCATCTGTATGTTCTTGCGCTGCTGCTGCTGCGAAAGAAACGACTGATTCTGGAAGAGACCGTGGAGACCGAAGGGCAGTCGTCAATGCGGCTGATCGGATCAGGCGGCGAAGGGCCATTCACGGTCACCGAAGTTGAACTCGCCGGCGACAGCATCCTGGAGATACAGTCTCAGTTGTTTGGAACTGCCGACGCCGCGTGACTGCACGAACCGCTCACGGATGAGCCATTCGAGATCAGGGAAGACAATGTACGTGCAAGTACTTCAACGTCTGGCAATCTGTCTGCTGCTGCTGCTGACGGTCTGCGGCTGTCAGTTGAACCGCTGGTGGCGAAAAAGTGAGGTTGTGCCGGCAGATCCCGCTTTGCCGATGACGCTGAGTCGGGATGAGCTGGTGGAGTACATCAACAGTCAGGTTGTCGGCATGGATTCCTGGCGCAGCACTCGGACGAAGATGACGGTTCGGATGCCGGGGATGCCGTCGCAGCGGCTGAGCGGTTCGATTGCCTGTCAGGCTCCGCGGTATTTTCACCTTGTTGCCGACAATGTTATTGCTCACGCGGATCTGGGGTCGAATTCCGAACGATGCTGGGTGTACGTGCAGCCTGGTGAATCCGCGGTGCTGACATGGCAGCATGAGGACACCGCCCTGCTGCAGCAGGTTCCCACCGGCGTCCCGTACATCGACCCGAGCTGGCTGATGCTGGTGCTGGGCGTCACACCGCTGGAACCGGAAGACTACTTTTTGAGTGAAGAAGCGTCCCGTGTGCTCTGTCTGAACGCGAATGAACGCAGCCCGGAAGGACGCAGCCTGAGACGTGTCATTCGCGTGGACACGGTGAAAGGGGTGGTGAAGGAGCATGCAGTCTACGACGACCACGCGAATCTGCTGGTGCGGGCTCAGCTAAGCGACCACCGGCCGTTTCAGGGGCGCGTGATCCCGACCGCCGTCACGCTGGATTTTCCACAGATGAATTCTGAAATCTCGCTGACGTTCGAGCAGATCGAAACCAACCCGACGTTGCCTGCCGCGATCTGGGAAGTGCCGAGCGGCAAGGCAATGGAAGTGGTAGATCTGGGCGTCAATCTTCGGCAGCATTTGCAAAAAAACAACATTGTGATCCCGCCGCCGAAACGGGAACCTTTCCTGGGCGGTCCATCGATTCGGCTTGAGCAACCGCAGTTTAACGGCAGCGGCAGTCCGGGGCACGACCTGGAGGCGCCGGACTGGGACGTCGACAGTCCGTTTGGTTCAGTCTTTCGTGAGACCGGCGCGACCGACTCAGAGTTCGACACGACCGATTCGCCTGCCGCAGCGGGGCGCGCCCGGCCTTCCTGGTAGCGGGCTGGCGGTATCAATCGGCAGCCGGGCCGGTGCCGTGCGGGACAATCGTTTCACTTCCGAACGGTGCGGTTTGGGATTCCACCGATCCGCGGGGCCAGCACAGCACAAACCGAGTGCCTTCACCCGGAGCGCCTTCAATTGAGATGCGGCCGCCGTGTTCCCGGATGATCTTGCGGCTGACGGGAAGTCCGATTCCGGTTCCGCGCGACCCTTTGGACGATTCGAACAGATTGAAGACCGTACCGCGCTGTTCTTCCGGTATGCCGGGACCATTATCGGAGACAGCCACCATCATCATGTCAGAGCGGGAATCGAATCCGGTCTGCATGACGACGGCCCCGCCGTCAGTACCTTCGACGGCGTCGATGGCGTTGGAGGCGATGTTCAGCACCGCGCGATGAATGCCGTCTTCGTCGAATGCCGCAACGGGCAGATTCTCGCAGGGTTCGAACTGAAAACGAACGCCGCGTTCTTCCGCCTGCAGCGCCATCAGGTCCGCGATGTCGCCACACACATCGTTCAGTTGAGCGGGTTTCAGATTCGGGACACGATCCTTACTGAACGAGAGCATATCGGTCACCAGATCGAAGATCCGGTTTTGATTGCGTTCCACGATTCCCCAGCCCTGGCGAATCTGCTCCTCCCGAGACTGATCCAGGCCGGTTTGAATCAGGTAACTGCCTCCGCGAATGCCCTGCAGGATATTCTTGATGTGGTGGCTGAGCACTGCGATCGTCTGTCCCATGGCGGCGAAGCGTTCCGCCTTCAGAAAAGCTTCCTGATGACGTCGGGCCTCCACCGCCAGAGCTGACTGGCGAGCGACCGCCAGCACGGCTTTGAGGTGTTCGTCGTTGAGGTGTTCCCCGCTGAGCACCACTCCACCATCGCCACCGATAGTGGTCGTATCGATATACAGGACTCCCAGAAGTTCTTCATGGCCCTTCATCGGTGCACAGATGGCTTCGCGAGTTCCGGAAGCAACGATGCTGTTTCCTCCGGAAAACCGGGCGTCGTGCAGTGCGTCGGACGTGCGGACGGCCTGACCGTGTTTAAGCACATGTCCGGTAATCGACCGCGAGATCTGCATTTGATCAGGTGCTCCCTGGTCCGGTCGCCGCTTCTGAAACGCGATCGGTGTCAATTCTTCGCCGATGGCTTCCTTCAGCAGAAAGCAGCCCCGATCGGCCCGAATCGCGGTCAGCGTCAGTTCCAGAATTCGCTGCAGCAGTGATTCCAGCGTATGCACCGGTCGGACCAGTTCTTCGGCGACCTGGTACAGCAGTTCGAGTCCGCCGCGCTGTTCGGACCATAGCGCCAGCGACGACGCGGAATCGGCCCGCACCTGCCGCACGATCGCCGATTGCGGTTCGGCCAGGAAGTCGTCAACCAGTTGCACCTGATCGGCTGAGGCGTTTGCGGTGTCTTCGGCCTGGTCCAGTTGAAACGTCAGCAGAGTTGCACCCAGCCGAATGGAATCGCCGTTTCGCAGGCGGGCATCGGAAGTCCGCTGCCCATTCACGCGGATGCCGTTGGCGCTATTCAGATCGACGACGCGAAATCCGGAACCATCGGGAACGATTCTCGCGTGTTGACGAGAAACTTCGCTGTCGTCGAGCCGCACCTGCGACCCGACACTGCGTCCGATGACGATGGCACCTTCGTCGGAAGTGACTTGAAACCGCGTGCCACGATTTGGTCCGTGGACGACCAGCAGTGTCGCCAGAGTCACAGGATCTTCCCTCGTTCATCGACACGCGGCAGCGGACTGTCTTTCCGAGTTTGCCGCGGCACAGTCGTCGCTGCCGGAAGCGTCGGCATCGCTGCGGCGGCGCTTCACAATCGTGACGGCATTCCCTTCGTCGTTGAATGTCACTCTGTCCATGAACGCGCGGACCAGCAACAGCCCCCGGCCGCTGGCACGCAGCAGATTCTCCGGGTCGCGAGGATCGGGCAGCGCTGCGACGTCGAACCCTGGGCCTTCATCGCGGATCGTGATTTCGGCCATATCGCAGGTGAACAGTGCGTCAATCGTCACACGGCGCTCCTGATACGGCGACTCAACGCGTCGCGCGGCAATCATCTGTTCGTAGTGGTCCTGCCCCGACTCCTTCAGATCGGAACTGACTTCCAGATTGCCGTGGACGATTGCATTGACGAGTGATTCTTCCAGTGCCACTCCGAACTGAACGGCATCGCTGTCGCCGATGACTCCCAGAGAACGGCCCAGTTCCTGCAGATACGAAACGGTGACGGGGATCTGTTTGCGGTCGTTTGGCAGCCGGATTTCCAGCGAATGCCGAGTCACCTGGCTCAGCAGAGCCCTCCGCTGCCGGTCGCCGTCCGACGCGGCCAGGACGGACTCAATGGCTTCGGCAAGTGACGCTTCCAGGTGCTGTTTGGAAACGTAACTGGCGGCTCCCTGTCGCAGAGCCCGCATTGCCACTTCCTCACTTCCGAAGGACGTAACGATCACCACCGGAATCTGAGGATGCTGTTTGCGGACGTGGCCCAGCAGGGCCAGCCCGTCCATCCGCGGCATCCGAACGTCGCTGATAATCAGATCGCAACTATTCTGTTTCAGGAATTCCACGGCTTCCGTTCCGTCGGTCGCGGTGCGGACTTCCCATTCCGGCACACGTGCCAGCAGCCTTTCGGCAAACATCAGATCGAACTTCGAATCGTCGACCAGAAGAATCCGCGGCATGAGAACAGTTCTTTCTGTGAACAGACACGCCGAAGTCGCTGCTACGCGGTATCATCAGCATGGCAAACCTGTCAGCCCGAACGGTGCTTTCGATATCGTAGCCGGATTCAGGTGCCTGTCACAACAGAGCGATGTGAACTTGCAGATGTGCCGGTGCCGGCTGTTTCCGGGCGGCGGAAGTGAGTCCGCATGATTGATCAGCAGCAACTTCTTGTGAATACGGGGAACGATCCCGTATTGGCGTATCAACTCTGCGAAGCATTCGTCAGCAGTTCCACCGAACTGGAAGCCGAACTGCGAGCTGCCTGCCTTTCACATGATCATGAGTTACTGTCCCGCACGGCTCACACTCTGAAATCTGCCTTCGACGTGCTGGGGGCCGTTGAGCAGCGCGACCTGGCACTGCAGGTCGAACTGCTGGCTTCGGCACGCGGCTCAACCGGTGCGGAAGCGGACCTGCTGACTCTCAGCCACCGTCTGCTGGGGGAGGTCGTCTCGGTTCGGGCCGCCGTCCGGCAGTTACTGGACTGACACACGTTGTTTATGCCCGGTGCCCTGAATAAACTGGATAGCCGTCCTGAGCCATCGGAGACTTGTCCATGAACATGACAGCAAACCTAAAGATCATGCCAGCCGTGATGGCGGCGATCCTTCTGGCTCCCTTTGCATCAGCGCAGGACGCAGCTGCGCCAGCGCCTGAATTCGAAACGGTGATCGCCCCGCTGCTGGAAGCTCATTGCATTCAGTGTCACGGCCCGGATGCTCAGGAAGGTGATCTGCGGCTGGACGGTTTTGAGGGGCTGGCCGCCGGTGGCAAGTCAGGTTCTGCGATCGTGCCGGGTTCCGTCGACGAGAGCCTTCTGATCGCGGCCATTGAGTACAACGATGAGGCGCTGCAGATGCCTCCCGACGGTAAGTTGCCAGCGGACGTCATCAAATCACTGCGATCATGGATCGAAAACGGAGCTAATCACCCGGACGGCGACCTGACTCCGCGCGAAGTGAAGCCACCGTTTGATGTCGACCAGGCGCGCCTGTTCTGGGCGTTCCAGCCTGTGCGCCGGCCGACAATTCCTGCTGTCGCCGGTGAAGCTGCCGGGACGCGCCGATCGACGCGTTTGTGCTCGCAGCGCTGCAGGACCAGGGCATTCCGCCGAATGGTCCCGCAACGAAGGAGCAGCTCATTCGACGTGCCACATTCGATCTGACGGGGCTTCCGCCGACTCCCGAAGACATTGCGGCGTTCCTGGCCGACGAATCCGAGCAGGCATGGGAACGCGTCGTCGACCGCCTGCTCGAATCGCCGCACTACGGCGAACGCTGGGGACGTCACTGGCTGGATGTCGTTCGGTATGCTGATTCCAACGGCCTCGATGAAAACGTGGCCCACGGCAACGCCTGGCGCTATCGAGACTACGTGATCGCTTCCTTCAATGCCGACAAACCATTCGATCAGTTTCTGCGTGAGCAGATCGCCGGGGACCTGCTCATCGGTGATGCCACTCCGGAAGACCGCCGCAATGAACTGCTGACGGCGACAGGATTCCTGGCACTTGGCGCAAAGGTGCTGGCTGAAACCGACAAAGTCAAACTGCAGATGGACATCGTCGACGAGCAGGTCGACACGCTTGGGAAAGCGTTTCTGGGAATGACCTTCGGCTGTGCTCGCTGCCACGATCACAAGTTCGATCCGGTTTCGCAGGCGGACTATTACGCGATGGTCGGCATCTTCAAAAGCACTCACACAATGGAGTCGCTGAAGACGATCGCTAAGTGGAACGAAAACCCGATCGCGACAAAGGCCGACACGGCGCGAATCGAGCAGCATCAGCAACAGATTGATGCGAAGAAAACCGACATCGAACGCGTCATCGCTGACGCCCGGGCGGCTGTCGCGACGGCTTCCGGCAGCGATGCCGCAAACGCTGCCGAAGAGCAGTTCCCCGAATCCTCAAGGAAACACCTTGCGGCCCTGCGAGAAGAACTGAAGCAACTGGAATCCTCCGTTCCCGTTGTTCCGACGGCCATGGGAGTCACCGAAGGCGAAGTCGCCAGCGCCCGCATCAATGTTCGCGGCAGCCATCTGACGCTCGGCAGGCGAGTGAATCGCGGCGTCCCGATTGTGTTTTCCGATGCGTCGAAGCTGCAGATCGCGTCCGAAGAAAGCGGCCGGAAACAGCTTGCCGACTGGCTGACGGGTCCGTCACATCCGCTGACCGCACGAGTGTTCGTCAATCGCATCTGGCGCTGGCACTTCGGTCGCGGGCTGGTGGCGTCGACCGAAAACTTTGGTCATCTGGGAACTCCGCCGTCGCATCCGGAACTGCTCGACTGGCTGGCCGCCGAACTGGTGGAGCAGGGCTTGTCCGTGAAGCGACTTCACCGCGAAATCATGCTGTCGGCAGCGTACCAGCGAAGCAGTCGCGATTGTGAAACAGCGACCGGCATTGATCCGGAGAATCACCTGCTGTGGCGATTCAGCCCGCGTCGCCTTGAGGCCGAAGAAATTCGCGACAGCGTACTGTTCGTCAGCGGCCTGCTGGACAACAAACAGGGCGGTTCGATTCTGAACGTCGGTAATCGCGAGTTCATCTTTGACCATACGTCTAAGGACAATACGTCGTACGATTCGTTTCAGCGGTCGGTGTACCTGCCCGTGATCCGCAACAACCTGTACGACGGCTTCGCGTTGTTCGATTACACGGACGCAGCGGTGCCCAACGGAGACCGCAGCACATCAACCGTGGCTCCGCAGGCGCTGTACATGCTGAACAGCCCGCTGTTTTTGCAGGCGTCCTCAAAGTTATCCTCCCGGCTGTTGAGCGAATGTCCTGACGATGAAGCTCGCGTTCAACGACTTTATCAGCTGGCGTTCGGGCGCACGGCGACGGCTGACGAAATCCAGAGAACGCTGGCCTTCTCGCAGCAGTTTGCCGAAGCAATCACGCAGCAGAATGAAAAACGTGACGCCGCGTGGACCGCGATTTGCCAAAGCGTCTTGGCGTCGAATGAGTTTGTCTATGTGAGGTAAAAGCACTCCGCAGCGACCGTTGCTTTGCAGATCCGCGTCCCGAACGGTGCTGTCGACACTCCCGATGATCCCTCCCTCCGGCAATCCCGCCATCAGACTTCCCGCCATGAATACCAACGTACAGAGTCGCCGTTGTCTGCTGCAGAACACCGCTGTCGGTTTCGGACATCTCGCGATGGCCGCCATGCTGCAGCAGCAGGCCTTTGCCGACCTTCCGACGGCAGCAGCACCCTTTCATTTCGCTGCGCGAGCCAAGCGGGTCATCTTTCTGTTCATGAAGGGCGGCCCGTCGCACATGGATACGTTCGACTACAAGCCGCAACTGCAGAAGGATCACGGCAAGCCGCTGCCGTTCGACAAGCCGCGTGTCCAGTTCGCTCCCACCAACAACCTGCTGGGATCGCCGTGGCGATTCCGCCCGCACGGTGAAAGCGGCATTCCGGTCAGCACGCTTTTCCCGAATGTCGCGAAGTGCGTTGACGACATCTGTTTTCTGAATTCCGTCCACGGCACAAATGCGGCTCACGGCGGAGCAGCTCTCAAACTGCACACGGGAAGCGACACGTTCGTGCGGCCCAGCATGGGAGCGTGGGTGAATTATGGTCTGGGCACGGAAAACGAAAACCTGCCTGGTTTCGTCACGATCTGCCCGACGCTGGCTCACGGTGGTGTTAACAACTGGGGGTCCGCCTTTCTTCCCGCACAAAGCCAGGGGATTCCGCTGGGTGTCGCCAGCCAGCCTTCGTCGTCCGCCGCCGTGAAGTACATCAGCAACGATCGCTGGTCGCCGGAAGTTCAGCGATTGCAGTTGAAGCTGCTGAAGCAGATGAATGCTCCTCTGCTGCAGGACGCCGCCAACGCCGACGTGCTGGAAGCCCGCATCAAGTCGTTCGAACTGGCGTTTCGAATGCAGTCACAGATGCCGGCGGTGCAGGATCTCACGCAGGAAACCAAGGCCACTCATCAGTTGTACGGCATGGATGAAAGCATGACCGAAGACTTCGGTCGGCAGTGCCTGATGGCTCGCAGATTCACGGAAGCCGGCGTTCGGTTCGTCCAGATCACTCACAGCGACACGAAAGTCCAGTGGGATCAGCATTCCGACCTGTTCGAAGGTCATACAAAGAACGCACATGAAGTCGACAAGCCGATTGCCGGGCTGCTGATGGATCTGAAGCAGCGAGGACTGCTCAGCGACACGCTGGTGATGTGGGGCGGCGAGTTCGGGCGCACGCCGACGGCTCAGGGAACGAACGGCCGTGATCACAATCCGGAAGGCTTCACGATGTGGATGGCCGGTGGCGGCGTAAAGGGCGGCATGCGCCACGGCGCGACCGACGAATACGGCTATTACGCCGTCGAAAAGCCGATGCACATTCACGACGTTCACGCGACCATGCTGCACCTGCTGGGACTGGACCACGAGCGTCTGACGTACCGCCACGCCGGCCGCGATTTCCGCCTGACGGATATCGCCGGAAAGGTGCACAGCGAAATCCTCGCGTGACACGAATTCAAGGGAGCGGTGTCCTCCGTCATTCCCGCGCAGGCGGAAACCCAGCGTATGCAACTGCGTTTCCGCCTGCGCGGGAATGACCAGCTGATACAGGGAACTGAAGCATCAATCCATTGGTACACGTTACTTACCCACCAGAATCTCCCGCCGGCCATTCGAGTCTGCTGCCGCGCGGTTCATGCCGTCCGTATTAAAGTCCATGACGATATTGCCGGCCTTCGAAACTGCGATCACGCCGCCACTTGTCCTGTGACTCGGATGCCGCAGCGTCGCCCTGACCGCTTCTTCGACCGATTCGCCGAGATACTCCATCCGCGCCGCGATGTTGTACGCAACGGCGTGGCGAATGAAGTCTTCGCCAACACCGGTGCACGACACGCCGCACGTTGAGTTATCGGCGTACGTTCCGGCTCCGACGACGGGAGAATCGCCGACCCGACCAAAGCGTTTATTCGTCAGGCCGCCGGTGGACGTGCCGGCCGCGATATTGCCCTGAGAATCAATCGCCACGCAGCCGACGGTCCCGATGCGAAATCCGTCGGGCATTTCCCGGAACGCCTGCGCTTTCTGCAGATTCTTCCGCTGTTGATCTGTGGAAAACCATTCGTTCGAGACACGTTCGATCGCATCGCCGAGTTCATCAGCGAAGGATTCCGCACCGTCGGTGACGAGCAGCACATGGCGAGTATCCGTCATCACATGGCGGGCGAGCGTAATCGGATGACGGATCGTGCGGACTCCGGCAACCGCTCCGCAGGACCGGTCGCGTCCGTCCATGATCGACGCGTCCAGTTCGTGACCCCCAGCCGCATTGAACACAGCTCCGCGGCCGGCGTTGAACTGCGGCAGATCCTCCATAACACGGATGACGGCTTCGACGGCATCCAGACTGCTTCTCCCGTCTTTAAGTATCAATTCACCGGCTGACAGTGCCTGTTCCAGTCCGGCTTCGCGACTCGACCGGTCCTCATCGTTCTCCGGAGCACTGCCTGCTCCGCCGTGGATGGCAATGGCATACGAGGGAGCCTTCTGCTGGGCAGCGACATTAACAGTTGTCATGACGAACAGTCCCAGCGTGATAACAACAGGGCATGTCGAATAACGGCAGCGTGGCCTGCGAGACATTTCAGATCCTTTGCGGTCAAAGACGACAGAGTCCGGACGGTCAATCAGTGGTCATGACGTTGTCGACCGTTTCGTTTCCGCTGCGGCCATCAGTTTTCGCTGATACCGTCCCTGTACGACGTCGACAATCACCAGCACGAAGATCACGAAGTAGAACGTGCTCTTGGCCATCGGTTCGACGTGGTACGAAAACAGTTCCAGGTGAGCCAGGTGGCCGCCTTCGGAAACCAGCATGATGCCGACGATAAACAGGATGAACAGGCCGAGGACTTCATATAGCCGATTGCGTTTCAGAAACTCACTGACGCGGTCAGCCAGGACAATCATCAGCACGCCGCTGGCCACGATCGCCAGAGACATCACCACCATGTTGGCCGTCGTGACGGTCCGAATCTTTGTTTCCGCATCCGTCGTCGAAGCCAGGGCAATCGCGCTCAGGATGGAATCAAAGCTGAAGATGACGTTCATCGTCACGATCCAGAACACCGCCGACGCGACGGATCGTTTTCCGCCTGTCTCCGCGTGCAGGTCGTGATCGGCCAGCATGTGGTGAATCTCCTTAACGGCCGTGTAGATGATGAACGCCCCACCGGTCAGGACGATCAGCGAATGCACAGTAAATTCAAAGCTGACGTGAATGGATTCGAAGGTGCGGCCGATCAATGGCTTCGAAAACTTCTCGATCGCCGCTGTCACCGCAAACAGCAGAGCAATGCGCAAAAGTATCGCGAGCCCGATTCCCAGCTTGCGAACAAACGACTGCCTGTCCTCGGGCACTCGCTTGGATTCAATGGAGATATACAACAGGTTATCGAACCCCAGCACCGCCTGCAGCAGAGTCAGCATCAGCAGCGTCATGACGTGAGACAATAGGATTTCAAACGCCATGGCGCTGGCTTTCACGGTGGTTCGCGGTGGAGTCAAACCGTACGGAATGCGGTCGCGCGGGAGTGTAACAGCGCTGTCGCACCGACTTCAAAGTCACCACGCGAACGATTCGACCGGAGTGATCGCCTGTTCTGCGCTGTTGTGGCTTTAGCCGAAGCTCGCAAACCGACGATCGCAGTGCCATGCCCAGGCAACTCGGTGCAGCCAGTTGCCACCGTCAACGTCCGATTCACGGCAGTTAATGACATGCAACTCACTGGTGCCAGGCTCTGCGAGCTCTGAAGCGGTGGGAGCGGACATCGATTCGTTCCAGAATTTCGTTGTGTCGCCGGAAACTCGCTGGCCAGTGCCGTGGACGTCTGAACCCAGGCGATGGCGAGGAATCGCAGGACGTTTCCGTTCAGCGTGAATGTGCTTCAGTCCGGACGCCGGTTCGCAATACTTCAACCGTCTGTTGCATCTGATCGCTGATCTGTTGCCAGCCCGCGCGACGGTACTCGACTTGGTCAAACGTCATTGCTTCGCCGATGCAAACCGAGACCGCGCCGAACTTCGGACGCTTAGCGTCCGGTGGCCACGCCTCGAATGCTCCGCGAATGTAACAGGGGATTACCGGCACCGCCGTTCCGGCGACCAGCATTCCCGCGCCGGGTTTGAATGGGTTCATCATGCCTGTTCGCGTGCGAGTTCCTTCCGGAAACAGAATCAGCGCCCCGCGACCGTCCACCAGCCGTTGACGCAGCGATTTCAGAGCATGCAGGCCACAGTTGTCTCGCCACATCGGTAAAGCATTCAGCAGGAAAGCCGACAGCACTGCCGACGTTCGTGTTTCAAAGAATGTGTCACCCGCGGCGATTGGAAACAAACGATGACGAATCGCTGCCGGGGCGGCAGCTCCCAGAACAAGTGCATCCAGATGCGAAGAATGATTGGCGACCATCACGAACGGAGGTCTTGAAGGCAATCGGTCGCCGCCCTCCACCTTCAATGCGAATCGTCGCCGCAGCCACCGCTCGACGAAAAACCAGCAGCACCGAGTCGTGGCGCTGCCAACCAATCCCGGTTCACGCACGGCGCTTCGAAGGGCTGCCCCGGCCGACAGGTTCAGGTCGGCTGCCGGTTCATATTGCCATTCCGATTCCGGTTCCTCGTTGCTCATGTTTCGTTACACGCCACTAATGATGCGGGTCGCCTGATCGAGTCCAACTCCGCCGGCTTTGAAGTAGTTGACGTAATGAAACACTGCCGGAGCCACCAGCAGCAGGCTGTCGAAGCGATCAAGAAATCCGCCGTGGCCCGGAATCGTGGCTGCCATGTCCTTGATCCCCAGGTCGCGTTTGATCGATGACAAGACCAGGTCGCCGCATTGTCCCATTACGCTGATTGTCATTCCCAGCACCAGCAAGTGTGCCGGATGGTCGAGTGTGGTTTTCTGAAACACGAAGTGCCCGATGACCGAAACAAGAATGGTCGTCAACATCAATGCTCCGACCGCCCCGCCGATTGTCTTGTTGGGGCTTGTATTCGGGGCCAGTTTCTGTCTGCCGAATTTCTTTCCGGCGATGTACGCAAACACATCATTGAGTTCCACGGTCAGCAGCAGCCATAACAGCATCGGACGAAACAGCGCGTCGTTTGCCAGGTATGCCAGGTGTCCAAGACTTGCTCCCAGAAGTGCGAATCCGAAGACGCTGAGACCAACCCGCTGAATGAAACCCTTCGGTTGATCCGCGAGCAAAGCGGTCAATGAAATCAGGCAGACCGCCAAAGGCCACGCCGCTGTGAAGAACCCAGGCCAATGATCGATCACCGCAAAGTAGACCATCAGAATCGTCACGACGACGGCGCTGCTCATCATCGGCCAGCGAAAGAGTCCGGTCGCGCGCGCGTACTCGCGGTAACACAATAGACTCAGGAAGCAAAGAGTCCCGATGACCCAGGCGGCACCCAGCAGAATCGGGACAACCAGCAGCGTGGCCAGCACATACCACGATCGGGTTCTCGTGATGAGTTCCCGGAACGTCGTCTCGTCGACACTGCGCCGGTGATGTAGAACACGAATCATCACCGACGCGAAAAGCAGTCCGGCGACAATCGCGATGCAAACGCCGACAGTCACCGGGTGATCAAACGCCTTCGTTACATCAAATAGCCGCTCCCGGGTGGTCATTGCGTTTGACCTCCCAGAAATACGGCCGCACGCCACAGCCTGCGGATTGCGGTGATGAGTCCGCCAGCGATAACCACCAGCAGCACCGCCCGTGCCTCACCCGTTAAACCGTGCCAGGTGCCCGGTGCGAATGTCATGTAGACTCCCAGCATCGTGACAAGCGCCATTCGCTGCGGCTTCGCCAGCGGTCCGCAGAAGTCATTGGGTGCTCCGACGTTTGCCGCCGTCATTCGTACGTAGGCGACGAATACGGCCACAAGAGCCGCAAGGTAGCCGAACGTGACGCCGCCGCCGGCTGCGTAGCCCAGGCCAATGAAGATTGCCGAATCCGAAACGCGGTCCGGAACTTCGTTGTAGAGTTCACCCGTTGGCGATGCGATCTTTCGTTCAATCGCAACCATGCCGTCGAACAGATTGCACAGCAGCCGCACCTGGCACAGGATGGCTCCCAGCAGCCACGCCAGTCTCTGCGGTACCCCCGTCCAATGCGATGTCGCGGCGAATGTGCATCCCGCGCAACCGGCGGCGACCATTCCGAATACCGAAATTGCATTCGGCGAGACTCCGGCACTCGCCAGTCCGTGAGAAGCCCATTTCGCCCACGCAGTACCGCGGCTCTTCAATGGCCGCCGATCGGTGGGTGCATACGGCGGGTCCGGGATCATGATTTACCCATCAGGTACATTCCGGCAATCATCAGCAGCATTCCGGCGACGTTAACCATTCTGATCGGCGTCCCATAGGCTCGCCAGGCGACCAGAGCAGCCCAGATAAATGTGCTGGCATAGATCGGATACAGGACCGTCAGCGATCCGCCTTTCCTGAACGCTGCCACAAACAGAACCATCACGGCCACATAGCAGATCACTCCGCCGGCGAGCCGCGGATTCACCACGTAGCTCATCACGGAACCCTGCGCGGATTCCGCGCCGCTCTTGTAGAGATACTGTCCGATGGCACCCAGCAGTGCGGCGATCGCGAACAGCACAACGCTGACAGCGGGTGTTTTCACTGAATATCTCCCCAGGTCCTGTGTGAAGATGGTGGCAGGCTCGCGTATTCACTTCGTGCGATAAAGCGCAGTGTAATGCACGGTCCGTGCAGAATTTACTCTGCAACAGGACTTCGAATGTCTGCGGATTCCGTTCCGACATTGTAATCCTGTTGACTGGCCCTGGCGGCAGTCTCAGACTGGGGCAGCATTCGCGGATTCCGCGTGCGTATCTGTCTGACTGTTTCGAAATTCCACAGAACATTGTCCTTATGGCTTGGCCGAATTGCGTTCCGGACGACAACGTCCATTGCCTGCTGATTCAGCCGGAGTTCAGGGCATCCAATTTCTGGAACCTGACGGAATCGGCGGCTACCACGGGAGCAAGAACCGTCGCGCCACCTCTGGGACTGCTGACGGTTGCCGCCATTCTGCCGCAGCACTGGACGTTTCAGCTGGTTGATCTGAATGTCCGGCCGCTGAGTGACGACGAATGGGAAGCCGCCGATGTGATCTGTACCGGCGGCATGATCCCGCAGCAAAGCGGCATTCTGTCGCTGATTGACCGCGCGAACCGTGACGGCAAGTACATCGTTGTCGGCGGACCCGATCCCACCAGCCAGCCGGACATCTACTGTGGGGCCGACGCGCGAGTACTGGGCGAAGGCGAAGCGTCGATTCCCGTGTGGATGGAATCCTGGCGCGCCGGAAATCCCTGCGGCCTGTTCGCCGCAAACGGAAAGCCGGACGTGACACTGTCGCCGACACCTCGCTTTGATCTTGTTGATTTCCGGTACTACCTGCAGGTGGGAATTCAGATTTCCCGTGGCTGTCCGTTCAATTGTGAATTCTGTGACATCATTGAACTTTACGGCCGAGTACCCCGCAGCAAGACGGTGCCGCAGGTGCTGGCCGAACTGGACCGTATCGCCGACCTGGGTTATCGCGGCTGGATCGATATTTCAGACGACAACTTCATCGGCAACAAGAGATTCGTGAAGTCGTTCCTGTCGGAACTCGAACGCTGGTGTCAGCGCAGAAAGTTCCCGTTCTACTTTTCGACCGAAGCGTCGATGAATCTGGCGGACGATGACGAGTTGCTGGACCTGATGAAGCGCTGCGACTTTCGCTTCGTCTTTATGGGAATTGAAACGCCGGATCCGGATCTTCTGGCCGTGACGCAGAAGAAGATAAATTCCATGAAGCCGATCGTGGAACGCGTGCATCACGTCTACAAACACGGCATCTCCATTTCGGCCGGCTTCATTCTGGGATTCGACAGCGAAAAGCCGGGTATCGCCGATGCAATGATCGAATGCATCGAGGAAACCGGGATCATGGTCTCGATGGTGGGGCTGCTGGTCGCTCTGCCAAACACGCAACTGACGCGGCGTCTAATGCGCGAAGGGCGCATGATCGGCAGCGACCATCAACTGATCCCGCCGTCGTCCGAAACCCTCTATCGGCTGGAAAACCCCGCCAGTTCCGACAACACAACCGGCGGACTGAACTTCGTCAGTACTCGCGACCGGCGGGAAATCTACGACGACTATCGCCGGATTATCGCGGCCGTTTACGATCCGAACGTGTATATGAAGCGAGTCATGCGAACGACTCGAATGATGCGGCCGGAGCGGCGCCAGCAACCTTCGCTGCGGGAACTGATTGTACTTGCCAAAGCGCTGGCCCGAATTGCCTGGTGGATGACTCGCAACCGGCAGGTCCGTCGGCACTATTGGATCAACACGCTCCGCGCGCTGCCAATGGGAATGGCCAAATTCGAATTCTGTCAGTCCCACATGGCCGCCTTCATGCATCTGGGGGCTCAGGCCGATCGAGTCGCCACAGAAATGCAGGTGGGCATCGATTTCGCAAACGATGTCGCCACGTATCCGCTCAGCACGGACGATCTGCCGTCCGCGGTAAAGCCGCTGCTGCCTGTTGCCGCGGGCACGTGTGCCTCAAGCTGACTGGTTCCAGGGCTCTGCCTTCGCGACTTGTTCCAGGGCTCAGCCCCGGAACGCCATGCCAGGAGGCGGCGCCTTTCATGCATCGAGGCATCGCGATGCTGCCGCGTCAATCGCCCGGGCAGGATTCCAGCGATTGCCGGAACTGACGCATGAGCGTCGTTTCGTCAACCTTTGATCGTTGCGACAAGGCAGTGCGAAGCTGCTTGAAAGGAAATCCCGGCAGGGCCGTGCTGTCTTCCTGCTCAACGTACTCGCCATCCACGAGTCGATGAATTGTCAGCATCTCGTCGTGCCATCGCCAGACTTCGGGAACGCCCAGCCGGGCATAAATCGGCATCTTGCGAATCGCAGCGGCCCTGTGTTCAACTTCGATCGCAAGATCGGGAGGCGGAGCGGTTTCCAGGTCGATCTTGTTGAGCGCCCGCACACGCGGTTCGTTCTGAATATAGTAACTCTGATCTCCCTCCAGTCCCCGGTTGATCGACTTGCACCGCAGAGTCATTGATCCCGAGGAACGGATCTGGATGTTTCGAGCCATCCGCCATTCGTGAATGAATGTATGAATTAGCATCGAAATCAGTTCGTGGAAGCTGCTCAGCGTCATGATTTCCAGCACTCCGTCGTCGAACGTCATTCGCAGTCCGGGATTACCCGGCTTGTCGCGCAGCAGGACATACTCTTCCCAGTCGATTTGCGACAGAACCACCGCATTTTCGAATGCGCCACCACGCCCCGGCGGTGAGTCCTGCGTCTCGGGCACGGACGGAATGGTCGTTGTTGACATGATTTGCTCCTGCTCAGCCATAGGAATCGCATTGGTATTCTACGGCGCTGCCAATCACGCGTCGAGAAAGCTCACGCGGGGCGATTGCCACCGTCGCGGCGACCACCGGGCTCTCCGATGTTGGCACGACATATCGACCGGCTGCCCGCGATCGAAGCGCGCAACAGACGAGCAGGCTGAACTTGCAAGGCAGCGCGTTCCAGGGCACAGCCTACTCACGAGTTCTCGGCAACTTTCTTGAGCCACTCCAGCTCGACTTTCAGCCGTCCGATCTGCTCGTACAGTTTGGTCGATTCCGGGGCGGTAGTGAAAGTCGGCAATTGTGGTCTCCCGGTACGGAAACGCGTCGAACAAGCACGGATTGTATCACGGGGTTGGATGGTCGGCGCGGATTCCATCGGTCGTTACGGCAAGTGGCGAGTGTCTGCACCCCGCCAGCTTATGGTGCGTCCAGCAGCAGGACCGGGTTGATTTTGAACTGCAGCATGTTTGCGGTTTCTCTTCCGTTGTCACCGCCTTTGCGCTGCATGGAGACGCGACCGATTTTCAGATTGCCGGCGCGAGTCACGACGACATGGCCTTCGGCATAGAAATTGACGACCTCGTTCAATTCACGAAGAGTCCACCGCTGCGAGTCTTCGGTGTTCTGTGTGACCATGAACCATTGCGGCGGCTGCGGTCCGTCGCCGGCGAACAGGTCTTCGACAACGCGACGCTTGTTCTTCGTGAAGAACTGAACAACGGCGGCGCGAGATTCGTCGGGCAGTTCGTCGAGATACATTCGATCCGGTCGCCGACTCGGCCGCGACGGAGCGTCT
Source organism: Planctomycetaceae bacterium (assembly GCA_041398785.1). Taxonomy (NCBI): domain Bacteria; kingdom Pseudomonadati; phylum Planctomycetota; class Planctomycetia; order Planctomycetales; family Planctomycetaceae; species Planctomycetaceae bacterium. The sequence continues at coordinate 78,797 of JAWKUA010000012.1, forward strand.
TCGCCGACGTAGAACTTCATCGCTCTGATCACAGGCAGCGGCATATTCCACATTTCGGCGTAGGATTTCAGCCAGCGCTTGTCGACCTGATTGAAGCCGCTTTCGCCGCTGACGAGCTTGATGGAAATCCCCTGTGTCTGCTTCTGTCCCGAGTTCATCGTGATATGAACGACCACGTCCGCCTTTTGGCCGTGAGGTTTTTCGGCACGAACTTTGCGGATTTCGGCTGGCGAATAGTTCATCGCCTTGAGCCAGGCTTGAGCATCGGGGTCGGCCATCCAGTCGTTGAGTTTGTCGCGCACGTGGTCTTCATTGGAGAAACCGGCTTTGGCGATCAGAGACCCGCGGCGCACATCCGCGTCGTCTGCAGCCGGGGGTCGCTGTGCCGCAGCACGCGAATCCTGTGGCCGCGCTTCGGCACACAAGAGCCGGCAAAGCAGGAGCGTCAGCAGAAGGATTCTTGTCAAGCGACGTGACGTCACAGTGATTGACGATCCTGTGGCAGGGGCTTCTGCAAGTCGTTCAACGCCGCGTTCAGTTGAGCGTACGCGCGGCGAGTTTCTCCGGTGAGTTCGCTTTCGCTGACCGGTGATGATTCCAAAGGATCGGTCGTCAGATCAAAAAAGCGGCCGTCGCTGTACAGCTTTGCGTGATGTGACCGAACGCATCGCTGGCCGCGGTGTTCGATGTAGATCCAGTCACGTTTTTGTTCCTGGCCAGAAGTTCCCAGCAGCGTGGGGGCAAAACTGACGCCGTCGCGGGGGACGTCGTCGGGAGGCAGATTCGCGACTTCCGCCAGCGTCGGCAGGAAGTCGGTGAAGTCGACCAGGATGTCCGTTTCGGTGCCCGGCTCGATGCGACCCGGCCAGTTGGCGATCAGAGGAACTCGCGTGCCGGTATCGTCGGTCTTGCCTTTGCCTCCGGGAACGACCGTTCCGTTGCGGATGGAGAACACTTTCTCTTTGGTCATCTTTCCGGAGGCGTCGAGTCTGGAATAGCTGGCCGCCGCGGTTCCGTTGTCGGTTGTGAAGAGGATCAGCGTGTCATCACGAATTCCCATTTGTTCGAGTGCAGTGATCAGCCGGCCGACCATGTCGTCCATGGATGCCATCATTTCGCCGTACGCCATCCAGCGGTCGTCGGTTGCAAATGCCACCAGTTCACCATTCAGATCGTCCGTGACGTCGTGACACAACGCCATCGGATAGTACGCAAAAAAGGGTTCGTCGGCGTGGTGACTTCGCTGCATAAAGTCGATCAGAAAGTCCACGTAGATATCGGGACCATATTGGCCGGTCGTGTCCGTTCGGCGCACTCCGTTCTGATAGATCAGCGGATCGTGATAGCGACCGCCTTCATGCCAGCCGAACAGGCACCATTCGTCGAAGCCTGTTCGTCGCGGATGGTCGACGTCGTTCTTCATCAGGCAGAGTTGCCACTTTCCGGCCACGGCCGTTCGATAGCCTGCCTGCTGCATGCGGTTGCCGATCGCCAGCTCTTCGGCCTCGTCGGGGAAGTCGCCCCACTTCGAGCCAGCCGCGCCGAAACGAAACGGATACCGGCCGGTCATCAGGCACATGCGAGTCGGATGGCACACCGGCATGGAATAGGCGTGACGGAACTTCAGTCCGCCAGCAGCCAGCTTATCGATATGCGGTGTCGGGTAGCTCTGGCCACCGTAGCAGCCGATGGCGTCGCTGCCGACATCGTCTGCCATGATCAGCAGAATGTTCGGTCGGTCCGCGGCGCGCGCGCATGTCGGCACGATGAGCATCAGAGCAAGGACGAATCCGAGAAAGTTTCGATTTCGCATCGCGTCGGCTCTTTCTTTGGAAGGCGTCACCGAGCCCCGCCGAACAGGGAACAAACAAGTTTACAGATCGACTTCTTCGAATTGAACGGTGCCGATGCCGCGCGTTCGGGCGAAGAACGCGCTGACCGCCAGTGTCGACGACAGCGACCGGACTCGCCGGACCGCCTTCTGCATGTCTTCCCGCTGTTGAGATTCCAGTTGCAGCGGCGAGATACAAAGTCGCTCCGAATAGAACGCACAGTTTTCGTGGGCGATCAGGACAACGCGTTCCAGGCCGTGGACGCTGACCAGAAACCGCAGTTGTTCGAAGACACCTTCTTCTTCGCGATATGTGGCAAAATGGCGCGCCAGGCAGGCCGAACCGCCCGGCACAGCCAGACGGTCGTAGCGCGGCAACTGCAGCGCATTTTGCAGCAGGTCGTCGAACTGTTCACCGAAACGGCCATCGCTGCAGTACACGGCGGCGGCTCGGATGCGCGTTCTTTCGAACGGTGCTGAACTTTCGAAGAAGACCGGGCGATCGTCAGGATGCATGAGTTTCAGTCGTACCGCAATGCCGTGTCCGGGCGGGGCGTTATTGGACGAAAGCGACTGGCCGCCATTCTTCGGCCTGGACCGCCCGTGATTCTGGTGGAACCGGGAAAACACGGCAAGATTTCGGTCCGATTCGCCGAGGAACGGTCGTTCAGCGTGACCGATATCATCTGGTGAAGAACACCGGTTTTCGCTAAAACTTGACTGCTGTCCCGGAATGGAATCCGGGCGTAAATTTGTCAGGGATGACAGACATGGACAACTCTGCTTCGCTGCGTCTGGATCAGGCGCATTTGCCGATTTCTCGCGGATCGCTGCTGCAGTTTCCGGAAGACCCGATCGCCTGCATGAAGCGGCTCCACGCCCGACACGGCGATCTTGCTGTTCTGGAAGACGATGGCCAGCGGCTCGTTTTCATATTCGGCCCCGAATACAACCGCCAGGTGTTGTCCGATTCCAAGCGGTTCCATTCGCAGTTCTTCGCCGTGCGGGGAGGTCGGCGGTCGGCACAGCGTCGAGTGACATCGGGCCTGCTGAGTCAGAACGGTGCTGAACACCGCGAAGGCCGCCGAATTCTGATGGACGTCTTCAGCAAGAAGACTCTGCCCGGCTACCACGACACGATCTGCGACATCACTCAGGAACTCATCGAAGACTGGGACATCGGCCAGCGGCGAGACCTGAATTCCGAAATGACCCAATACATGCTGCGTCTAACAGCGGCGCTGCTGTTCGGTGTCGACGATGCCGGGTACTCAACAGAACTCGGGCGGATGGTGGACCGCTGGGTTCATCGCAATCACGAAGTCGGCATGGGAGCTTTGGTGTCGTCGCCGGAGTTTCCCGAACGTTACGAAACGCTGCTGTCGATGGCTGACGAACTGGAAGCCTGTGTCGAGCAGATGTTCGAAAAGCACCGCCGACGGAATTCCGAACGCATCGACATTCTGAGTCTGCTGTTCCAGGCACAGCAGGGCGGGGGAGGACTGTCGGACGATCAACTGGTCGGCCACACGACTCTGCTGTTCGCCGCCGCGCATCTGACGACCGCTCACACGCTGAGCTGGACGCTGTTCCTGCTGGCTCAACATCCGGAGGTGATGAAGAAACTGCAGGCCGAACTGGATTCCGCCGTCGACGGACCGGTTCCGGCGCCTGTTGAAGCCGACCGGCTGACTTACATGGACCAGGTGATTCGCGAAAGCATGCGAGTCCTGCCGGCTTCATCGTACTCGCAGCGAATCTGTGCCGAACCCGTGACACTGGGACCACTGAATTTAAGGCAGGGCACACCGATCATCTTCAGCCAGTACATCACTCATCACCGGCCGGACCTCTTCGACGAACCGGATGTCTTCCGCCCGGAACGCTGGGACACGATCAATCCGTCACCGTACGAATACCTACCTTTCGGAGCCGGGCCGCGGATGTGCATTGGAGCACCGCTGGCGATGGTCGAACTGCGCACGGCATTGACGATCATCCTGAAACGGTTCCACTTCCAGATTGAACCGGGTTCGACGGTCAACGGCCAGGTCGTTTCAACGATGCTCGCCCCGACCAGCACGATCGAAAGCAAGCTGCTGCCGACGGAATCGATTCCAGGACTCGCCCCGGTCACCGGAACAATCCATGACCTCGTCCGGCTTCCACGGCAGGCCGTTGTTGAACAGCGGCGAGCTGCATAGCGTTCGCCGGATGCAGTGACTCGACCGACCAGTCAGTGGTCCCGCAGCGTGTGCGCCGCAAGGTTAAGAGGTACCGAACGGAAGATCGGCGAACGTGTACTGCATCCGCGTCTTGCGCTCGGAGCCAGTCCCATTTCCCGGTCAGCGTGAATAATCCGGGCTATGGAAGACGGAACTTATAGGCCGGATACATCTTTGCGAGGATACTTCGGTGCCCCAGATTCTCAGCCTGAGTGGCGTACCGCACTTTTACGACATTCACCTTGCCGCCCGACAGTCGGTCGAATCCCCAAACGACGGACACCAGCGTGGTGATTCTGGTTCCATCGACCTCCGACAGTGATGTCACAAAGCGAATCCAGGTGCTGCCGCTGGCCGGTGCGGGTTCACTCGGTTTGTCATAGAATCCCGGTCCCTGGCCGCCGGTAAACTCCGCGTCCGTCCAATAGTACGGCTGAGCGTCGTCGGCGGCACAGATTTCGTTTCCGGTTACCGGATCGTTTGTACCCGTGGGGCCCCAGGGGTCGACGTATGCCTTGAGCTTGCACGCCTTGTAGAACGATCCGTTTTCCGCGACCGTCTGGACCCACCGCAGCGACTTGCCAGCGATTGTCGGGACGTTGTGGGAAATGCGGATCTCAACGCCGTCCACCGTCGCTGTGTATGACGACACGTCGATCTTTTTACCCTTGTGGGTTCCGCAGGCAATTTTGAACGCAGGCATTACAGCTTACTCCAGAGGGACACGAGAGGTTGCACCCGCGAATGGATCGACTTTGAACGTGCATTCGCCGCCGAATAGTTTCGGATTGGCTGGACCATGGTTTCCTGAATTTATTCCTGAAACCGAAAGTATCAGTGTCGAATTGAAGTGGCATTGCCAGGCGTTTACGCCTGTGGGAGTCCGCACTCTTCAACGGAACGTCAATGTTCCAGGGCGTTCTGCGAATGAGAATTTACCGACGCGCACGCTGGCAGCGTCCACAACGCTTTTGGTGCTGCCAGCATCGGCAGAGAAGTTCTGATCCGCCGCTCGCCCCGGTGCTGCGCGTTTATCAATCACACGAACCACTCGAATCGCAGTTGCCGGACAGCTCGTCGCGCTCCGTGGCGCGAATCGTCATTCCCAGTCCCGCTGCCATGATCGCCAATGCCGGAACGAACAGCCACCACCAGAAATCTCCGGGCGTGTATTGGCTCAGTTGCGCCATTCCGCCTGCGCTCAATTCGCCGGCCGCCGGCTGAAGAAATGCCACCAGTCCCAGTACGGCACCCGCCACGAAGACCGCAACGCTGTTTCGCGTGAAACAGATGTTTCTGGTGGATTGCAGCGTGAAGTATCCCCACGCGATGAACAGCACGGAAATCATTGCCGGACAGAGCCACGGACCCAGCCACACACTGGGAATCAGGAACAACACGTCCCATTCCAGCCAGGAAACCGGCCAGCCCATCAGGACTTTCAGCCATAAGTAGTAGAACAGGTCCCACACGCCGAACACGAAAACGAACGCGGCAAAAGTACGTGTCTGCGACGTCCGCTCCGCCAGAAACGCAACGGCCAGGATCATCGCTACCGTTGCGGCTTCCCGGCTGAGTTCCAGCACGGCGTCGTAGGCGCTGAGGAACTTCAGCGGGAAGATCTGCAGCGGATCATCGGGGTAATACAGCTTGCGCATGTAAACGACCACGGCGGCTTCCAGAAGCGCCATGGCCACCGAGTACACGGCAAGACTTGTCAGGATGCGTTTCATTGCGGATTCCCGCTCATGGTCGGATCGGCGTCACACTCCCGCCGAGACAACAGCCGGCCCTCGAACTGTCTGCCCTTCCTGCCTCAACAATCGCCGGCGAAAGGCCACATGCCGTCGTCGTGTGATCTCCACAAGCGGACGCCACGCAAGCGCGGTCAGTCGCCCAGTTTCGCCAGAACGTCCAGCGCCTTCTGTTCGAAGATGGCCTGCCATTCGGGGGCCAGCAGGCAGTCGCTGTCCTCCTGAGCGTTGCCGACGTTTCTGAGTTGTTCGGCCGTCGGCGAATAGTAGAGGTAGCCGTTGGTGTAGCCGGCGACGAACGTGTTCTCAAACGGCGATCGCGACTTCAGGTTCAGACCAATCTGAACGGTCAGTTCTCCGGGAAACGTGACCAGGCGGAACGTTCCCACGCGAAGTCCTGCGACTTCTGCGTCGACGGTTCTGCGGCCGGCTGCGACATAGTGCGCCTGATGTTTTTCCAGCAGTCGCTGGTTGGTCTGCAGTCGGGTGAGTTGCTCCATGGTGTGGATGTTGCGGATGTACTGGTCGATGGCTCGGCGGTTTTCGTCGTCCAGCCGTTCGAGATGGTTCCTTCCAAGCTGCCGCTCGTTCAGGTAGCTGTGGGAATAGTATGAAGGAAAGTTGTCGTCCAGTCGGTAGCGGACAACGAGCGGCAGAAACGTCTTCAGATTCAGCGTAGTGCCGCCCAGCGAACGCAGCAGTCGTTCCTTTTCAGCCTCCATCGCGGTGATGCGTTCGGACAGGTCGGCTCGCGGAAGTTCGATGGATTCGTTCAGGACCCGCAAAGGTCCGTCACTTTCGCAGACGACACGGCGGACGGCCTTCAGTGTGCTTAGTCCCAGCGTCTGTCCGAGCGGTTCCGCGTTTCTGGGCAGACTGACGTCCTTGTAGAACGCGGGATTGATGTCGCCTCCGCAGCCCTGAACAAACAGTGCGACGGCGTCTTTGTCCAGATTGTCCTCAATAACCTGAGACGCGAAGCCCGTGATGTCGGACGTGTTGAGACCTCCGGGAACTCCCTGAATCGGATGGCAGGCAAAGTTGTAGACGACCGCCAGCACGCTGCCGTCCTCGCGGTCGAGTCTTAGCACGCCAATCTCCGGGTCGATCGGACCGACTTCCGCAACATCCTCATCGGGAGGCATGGAATACGCATGCCGCACGTCGATTTCGCGGCCATCGTTCAGTTTCAGCCGCCGGTTTTCCATGATGCGGTCTTCATGTCCTCGCCCGACGCCCGCGCGAACCGGAACGAGCCTGCCAGCCGCTTCGACAATCGCCTGCACAGTCTTGTCCGCGACGTCGTCGCACGGGATTCCGTGACAGTGGCTGGCATTGACCAGAATATTCCGCGGCAGAATTCCCAGTTCATCGCTGACGCGTGCCCGGACCGCGGGAAGAAAGTCGTTTCCGATATGACCGATTTCTCCGATCGCCACGACATCGAGCGTGACCACGACAGCGGTTGTGTCACCGTCCTGCAGCACGAGCGCGCGAGCGTGCAAACGACCGTGAGCCGGGCCGGCTGTGGGACTTGTGATGTCGACGCGGGCGGCTCCGGCCATCAGTTGCCCTGCGTTTAAGGATTCCGGCTGTGCGACGACGGCCATCAGCAGGGCGGCAAGAACAATTGCGATCCGATGAGCTTGTCCGGAAATCGTGGTCACTGCGGATTGCTTTCTGCTTCAGGCGGAAATCGTGGTGTCGGACGACGAGGTCCCGGGGCACTGGCTGGCGGGCAACGGACGTCATGGCCGCAAACATCGTCGCACGTGGCTACCGACCATCGTAAAGCGGGCACCTTGCCAGAACCACCGAACGCACTCCTGCGCTCCGAACAGACGTTCGGAACGGGCTGCGCGGCCGTGTGGCGGGAAAATGGCGAAAAAACCGATTCATCAGGAGGACCGGGTGGACATCGCATGTTCACACCAAAATGATGGAAACCGCGTGGTCCGCACCGACGTGCTGAAGAGCGATTTTTCCAGCGTCGCGGCATCCTGATTGACAACAAAGAAAGGCACTGCGCATGTCCATCACCGTTGACGGCACGTCCGACCTGACGTCCGACTCAAGTGACGCGACGGCAGAGATCGTCGAGTCGTCGCCCAGGCCGCAGCAGCGCCGGCCTCCGACGCGACTCGTCTCCCTGGTTCGCTGGACGCAGCACGTCGCGAAAGGGATCGACCAGTGGAGCCACGGCTACGTTCCGTTTCTGTTGTGGCTGGCTTTGCTGTTCGGTGGCATCTGGTTTCCCGCGACCGGTTTTTTGAATCACATCTTTGGTGCCGGTGAGATGCCGAACACCGTCTTCACGCCGCACGCGAAGCCGGGTGCATCGGTGGGACTGGCCGGCGCTGTGTGCGTGATTCCGTTTTGCCTGTTGTTCTGGACCTGGACGAATCTCGCGTTCCTTTGCGTGATGGCGTCATCGATGGGCGAAGTCAACCGCTGGGAAAACCGGCGACACAAGGAACTTCGGCGCGCTGCTCGACCGGAGGTTCATGTGTCCGGAAACGGATCCACGGCGGAACTGCCCGACTATCGAATGGCATGCACCCGAGCATTCTTTGTGTACCTGTTCACGCTGCTGAATGAACTGGCCGTCGTGGGGTCGCTGACGCCACCGTCCGGAGGTGAATTCGTGCAGAGCGGGTACACGCGGATCGCCGTGTTGTCGTCGCTGTTGTGTTTCATCGCTTCGTACCGGCCGAGTTTTTACGAGAGCATGGTCAGCAAATTCGGGACATCTCAGGACACGCGGCAGCACAGCGACAGGGACTCAGCACACACGGAATCAGCGCTGAGTTCAATCCACAGCAAGCCTCGTTAAGATCACGGTGTCCGCAGCACCCGCGGCGTCAATCCGGCAGCGGTGCAGCGGACATTGAGAATCGCCGGCACATTGTTCCTGCGACTCATGTCAACCGGATCGTCGATACACAAGAGCGGGGCAGCCATGATCAAAAAAGACCGAACTGGTTCTCCGGCGGCGCGGTCACGCCGCGACTGTCTGAAACTTGCGGTCGGCAGTGTGGCGGCCGGCTATTGGGGCGCACATGCTTTTGCACAGGACGTCGCGACGGCCGCTCAACCGGTTCAGCCGAAGTCCGTGGCCGCTGTGGTCACGATTTATTTCAGGAATTCGCACGCCGACGTCATTCTCGGCAAGATCCTGGAAGGCTGGAAGCAGGACGGAGGCCCCGGACCGGCGCTGAAGCTGGCCTCGGTCTATGTCGAACAGCAGCCCGACACCGACATCGGCCGTGCGATCTGCGAAAAGTACGGCGTGCCGGTCTTCAGTTCGATCGAACAGGCTGTCACCGTCGGCGAAGATCGGATCCCGGTCGACGCGGTACTGAGCATCGGCGAACACGGCGACTATCCCGATAACGAGATCGGACAAAAGCTTTATCCCCGGCGTCGGTTCATGGAAGAAATCACGGCGACGTTCGAAAAATACGACCGCGTCGTGCCGGTGTTCAATGACAAGCATCTCGGGCCGGCCTGGAGCGACGCGCGCTGGATGTACGATCGCGCGCGGCAATTGCAGATTCCATTCATGGCCGGTTCGTCGCTGCCGGCCGGGTATCGGACCAGTGCAATTGATCTGCCCACGGGCTGCGACATCGAGGCCGCGGTGGGAATCGGCTACAGCGGGTTCGAGATCTACGGAATTCACGCGCTGGAATTTTTTCAGTACCACGTCGAACGCCGCCGTGGTGCGGAACAGGGTGTCCGATCGGTGCAGTTTCTCGAGGGTCCTGCAATCTGGAAGGCTGTCGACGACGGCGCGGTTTCGCAAACCGCACTTGATGCCGCGGTTGCCGCAGTTCCGAAGTCGGACAATCCGGACATTCGCCAGGACGACAAGGCCGGACTGTTTCTGTTCGAATATCGCGACGGACTGAAGGGCGCGATCTTCATGCTGAGCTGCATCGCAGGAACCTCCATCGGCGTGAAACTCCGGAACCGGACGGAACCTCTGGCCACGGCTTTCGATGAACGCACAGAACCGCGCTATCCTCACTTCGCGTATCTGTTGAAGGCCATTGAACGCATGGTTCACACCGGCCAGCCGACCTATCCTGTCGAACGCACGCTGCTGACCAGTGGTGTCCTTGACCGCGTCCTGACGTCGCGAGCCCGCGGCGGGGCGCGTCTGGAGACTCCCGAATTGGAGATCGCTTACAAACCCGTCCACTATCCTCACGCCCCGCATGTGGACTTGCTGGCCCCGCCCGCGCTCGCCCGGTGAGCCGCAGTCCGCCGATCTGGGAGAGAACGAATGAAGTCATCCGGCAGCCGTCGTGATTTTCTGTGTGATGTGACTCACTCCGCTGCGGTCCTTGGTGCTGCATCCGCGATCAAAGGTGCTCACGCGGCGCAGGAACAGAAGCCCGTGACAATTCGTCTGGGCATCATCGGCTGCGGCGGAATCATGACATTCCACGTGAAGGGGCTTGTGGAACGCGGCGAAGCGGTGTCGATTGCCTGGTTGTGCGATGTCGATCCGGCTCAGATCGAAAAAATGGACCGCCTCGTCACGCGCGACTTCCAGCCCGCCGCGCCGAAGCGGACGGCTGAGTTCGAAGACGTCATTTCAGACCGCGACGTAGACGCCGTCATCATTGCCACACCGCACCAGTGGCACGCGCCGATCGCGTTGCGTGCGATGCAGTCGGGCAAAGACGTCTACATCGAAAAGCCGATCTCGCACGTCTTCAGCGAAGGGCCGGTGATTATCGCAGCCGCGAAAAAATTCGGCCGCGTGGTTCAGCAGGGAAGCCAGATGCGAAACAGTCCGGTGACCAAAAAGGCGGGCGAACTGCTGAAGGACGGCATCATCGGCGATATCCGGGTCGCTCGCGCATGGACGGCGGAAATGCGCACCGTCCGGAAGCCACTGCCCGACGGGACGCCTCCGGCAGGTGTCGACTATGACCGCTGGCTGGGTCCGGCTCCGAAACGTCCGTTCAATCCGTATCGCTTTCATCAGACGTGGCGGATGTTCACGGACTACGGCAACGGCGAAATCGGTGACGACGGCATTCACGATCTCGACATGGCCGCGTGGGGACTCGGCATCGACACGCTGCCGAAACAAATCACCGCTCGCGGCGGCCGTATGCTGCCGCCCGGCGATGCCAGCGACTATCCCGACAACATGAACGTGACGTTCGAGTATCCCGACGGCCGGTTGCTGATCTACGAAAATTATCCGTTCACCGCATACGGGTTGCACGGGTTCGACAACGGCAATGTTTTCTACGGAACCGAAGGCTTCATGGTGTTTTCACGTCGCGGAGCATTCAGTGTGTTTCTGGGTTCGAAGGGAACGCCGGGGCCGACGGAGGGCAGGGAACTGCGCGGCCAGCGAGGTTATCCTGAACACATGGCCGAGTTCCTGCAGGCCGTGCGCGTGCGGACTCCCACGAAGGCATCCGCCGAGACCGCTCATCGAAGCTGTGCTCTGGTCCATCTGGCCGAGATCGCATACCGCACGACCGGACGTCTGGATTTCGATGAGCAAACCGGAACTTTTCCTGGAAACGAACAGGCGAACGCGTTGCTGACGAAGCAATACCGCGAGCCGTTCGGCCTGCCCGCGATCGACGCCTGACCGGTTGGCGGTCGCCGCGCGCGGAAGCGCGGCTTGCATTCCACCCCTCCCGGCCGAAGGCCAACTGGGAGGGTTCGAACGAGCGAAGCAAGTTCGGGGGAGGGTCCGTCCGCGCGTTGGTTGCTCTGCGTGGGCAGTGCGTTGAATGCGCGGTCTGCCCTCTCCCGGGCATCGCTCCGCTCGCCCGACCTCTCCCGGTCGGCTGCGCCTGGGAGAGGTGGTTGCGCGGACGCTGTGCCGGAAGAGGTTGTTCTGGCTCCCGTGTGGCCAATGCGGCGTCGGCGATTAGTCAGCCGGAACCTCAGCCGATTCGGTATCCCTCGCGCTGCTCGCGAGACAGCCAGGTGTTGGCTTCGTCGTCGCCGGTGATCATTTCCTTCGCGGAATCCCAGTTGATCGCACGGCCAAGGCGAATGGAGATATTTGCCAGGTGACACGCCGAGACAACTCGGTGCTGACTGACGACGTCGGACACCGGGTGTTTGCCGTGCAGGAACGCTTCGAAGAAGTTGCCCATGTGGTCGCCCATGCGAGCGGTGTTGCCTTTGAACAGCGCTGTTGCGGAATCCAGGATCTTTGACTTCAGTCCTTCGTCCGCGTCCTGTTCTTCGATGGGCTTGCCGGTGATCTTTCCGCGATCCACGAAGATGCGTCCCTTCTCGCCCGTGATCAGCACGCCATGATCGCCGCCGGACGTGATCTTCACGTTGACGTCGTGCGGGTACATCATGTCGACGCTGTAGTCCGTCGGCGTGTTGTAGCCGTTGGGAATGTTGGGAAGTTTCGTGGCCGATCCGTCGATGGCCAGCGGACCGGATTCTTCGCAGTCGAGCGCCCAGTGAGCGATGTCGACATAGTGAGCACCCCAGTCGGTCATCATTCCGCCGGAGTATTCAAACCACCAGCGAAAGGAACCGTGGCATCGTTCTGTGCAGTATTCAACCAACGGGGTCTGGCCCAGCCAGCGATCCCAGTTCAGTCCATCCGGAACGGGCTTGTTTTCATAGGGACCACCGGCGGGAGCCGGCCCCGGCAAAACGACGTCGACCCGCAGGATTTTTCCAAGCTGTCCGCTGCGAGCCGTCGCGACCGCTCGCGCGAACTGAGGCATGTCGGTTCGCTGCATCGTGCCGACCTGAAATGTCTTCCCCGATTCCTTCACAGCGGCGACGATCAGTTTGCCTTCGTCGATCGTCAGAGTGAGCGGCTTCTCGCAATAGATGTGCTTGCCGGCTTTCAGAGCGGCCAGCACCGGAGCCGTGTGCCAGTGGTCGGGAGTACCAATCGTGACGGCATCGATATCGCTTCGTTTCAGCAGTTCGTTGTAGTCTTCGTAGATATCAGCCTTTCCGCCGAAACGCTCCTTTGCTCGTTCGGCGTGCTGCCGCTGCACGTCGCACACCGCCACAATGTCGCCGTAATTCTTCGCTCGCTCGCCGATGTACGTTCCCTGGCCGCCGGTTCCGATACAGCCGATGCGGGGACGGTCGTTTTTCGATTCCTGCCCGATCGCCCGGCGACTGCTGAACAGACCTTCCGTGAACCAGTCGCCCGCCGCGACTGTCAGAGCCGCCGCTCCGGAAGTCGTCAACATCCGGCGACGTGAAATGGAACGGCTGGTGCCGAGGGACGCGAGACTCTTTTTCATCGGGACGCTCCGAAACGGAAAATCGAACAGGGCAGGACGAAGCCGGATGCCCGCGCGACCTCCGCTCACAGGAACGGAAAATTCACGCGGTTGGTACTGACGCATCATCGTACGAGAATCGGACCGGGTCCGGACAGCGTCGCCAACGAATTCGTATTCTCGAAATTCCTGGATTTCCCTAGATTTCGGTCTGGGGAAGTTCCAGAAACCGTGTGGTATTCCAGTCAAAGGGATGCCCGGTGATTTGCAGATCGAAGGATCGATGACCGATGCGATTGATGATTTCACTGACCGGATGCGTGATTTGTCTGCTGCTGGCGGGTTGTGGCAAAACGGAGACGCCGTCAACCGCGAACTCGAATGAATCCGGAACTGCGGCGTCGCGTGGTGCGTCTGATCCGGCAGACGTCGCCGGCACATTGCCTGAGACCACCCATCATTCCGCGCCGACGTCGTCGGGCAGTGCTGTTCCCGCGGTGACGGCGTCACTGTCGAATCCGAAAGAAGAGAGTCTTCCGCCGGATGGCGGTTCAGCGGTCGCGAATTCGGCCTCGCAGCCGGACGCGCCCCCGGCGCCCGGCGATGAGGCGATGGAAACGCTGCAGAAGATTCAAAAACTGCGGCTGGCACCGGTCCCCAGCGATCTGGAACAGGCTCGCGCAGCGCGGCGGGACCGCAACCTGGAAATCATCGACCTGGCCACTCGTGTGCTGGCGCTAACCGTGGAGGACACGGAAAAGCAGGCGGTCTTCAACCAGGCCATCAGTCAATTGCTGGAAGCGCGGTTTCAACTGGCACTGGCAGGCTCGAAGGACGACATCGATCAGCTCTACGCCGACGTCGAAGCGCTGAACGATCGCGATCCGGAATCGGTTGGCGCGATGGAAGGCGTCTACTATCTGGCGAAGTTTGCTCACACCAAAGCGCGACTTCAGGGCGGTGAGAACACTGTCTGGTTCGAAAACTTCTCCCGCTGGGCTCGTGAATTTGCCGATCGGTTTCCGGATCAGTCGGCGCGTGCCGTGCAGTTGCTGTTCGGCGCGGGACGAAGCTGCGAAATGCACTCTGTCGTCACGGATTCGGCCGATGAACGCACACGGCTGATGACGGAAGCAAAACTGTGCTATTCGGCCCTGGCGGAAAAATGGCCTGACACGTCGCAGGGACAGGAAGCGGCCGGTGTACTGCGCCGTCTGGCGCTGCCCGGTCAGCCGTTGTCGCAGTTTTCGGGGCCCACTCTGGAAGGCGGCTACATCAGTTCCGACGAGTTTCCCGGCAAGATCACAGTGATCTATTTCTGGGAAAGCGAAAGCGAGGAATTTGTGACGGACCTGCTGCCGCTGCTGCAACAGGCGAATACCAAATTGTCCGAACAGGTACGCTTTGTCGGCGTCAATCTGGATGAAGAGGAAGTCGCTCTGAATGACTTCCTGGAAAAAAATTCCGTCCCCGGCCGGCAGATTTTCTTCGCCAGCCAGGAACAGCGATCGTGGGACAGTCCGCTGGTTCGTTTCTGGGGCGTGTCGAAAAATCCCAGCGTGTGGATCGTTAAGAAAGACGGTGTTGTCAGCGCTGTTGACGTTGGACACGCGACGCTGGTCGAAGAAATGCGTAAGCTGTTCTGATCCGGCCGCTGACCATCCGGCGACCGGGACATCCGGATCGCTGGAGAATCGTCGATGCCGTCATTTCATCCGCCGTCGAACAGCATCACACGAAAACGGCGCGACGCCTGTCGGCCGACACGGTCGCGGGCTTCGGACGTTTCGCTGAGCGGCGCGATGTCAGTCCGCCAGCATGGCCGTTGCCGGTTGTTGACGAAGACAGACTCACGCGGCGTTTCCCGCCCGGTGCGGTCACGCCTGACTCGAATGGCCGCGTGCCTGATCGTCGGCCTGATTGCCTGCAACTCCGTTTCGGCGCAGTTCAGATATCACACGCCGCCGAAGTCCGCTCATCCGCTGATGCAGCGGCAGCACGAATTCGATCTGCCCTCGCTGCTTGTTACGGATTCGGGCCAGCCGGTGACATCGAAGGAACAGTGGTTTGAATCTCGCCGGCCGGAACTGATTGCTCACTGGAGGCGAATTCTCGGCAAACTGCGGCCGGCGCCCGAAGACGCTCGCTGGTTCGGCGACATCACAAAGTCGGTCGAAATCAACCGCGAACAGAAGGACGGCTATACCCGAATCGAACTGCAAATCCCCATCGAAACCGACTTCCTGCAGCCGCACGTACTGCTGATTCCCGACAACGCCGAACCGGGACAATGCCCGGCCGTCATCGCCTGGACATCCACCGGTCCCGACTACCGGCAACCGGAAGAATGGTGGGGCCGGTGGCTGGCTCAGCACGGCTGCGTGGTGCTGACCGGCTGGGCTCACATCCGCAACTACCGCAACGGAATCAGCTATCGCAACGGTGTCAATAAGGCAGTCTATGACCGCTTTGGTCACTGGCTTCCGATGGCGAAAATGGTCGATGACGTTCAGCGTGAAGTTGAATACCTGAAGGCAGCGGTGCCCGCCGTCGATCCCGAACGGATCGGCTTCATGGGATTCTCGCTGAGCGCCAAGTCGGCGCTGTATGTGGCGGCATTTTCTGACGACATCAAGGCCACGGTTTCGATCGATCCGCACCTGGCGATGCACGGCGACACGAACTATCACGACGAATGGTATCTGGACTGGCGGCACCGGTTCGACGACATCCAAACGCCTGGATATCCGGATGCGGAACTTCGCGGCACCGTGTTCAGTCTGCTGGACGCCGATCCCGCGCGGCCGGGATTCGAACGCAACCATCACGAACTGCTGGCTCTGGCGGCGCCGCGCGCGATGATGGTGATCGGCTGCAGCACGGATCAGGACACCGCCGTTCATTCCGACGACCGACAAAGCATCGCGTACGTGAACCGAGCCCGCGAAGTCTATGACCTTCTGGGGATTTCCGATCGGCTGCAGTACGCACCGCTGACGTGCGGGCATAAAGCCGATCATCCGGACGTTACCGCGGCCTGGCAGCCGTTCCTTCGCCGCTGGCTGGAGTTCTGATGAATACTCGCAAGTCGCTCGTTGTTTCCTGCGCCTTCGCAATGCTGCTGGCTCTGTCCGCCGCGCTGTCGGTCAGCGGCAGGCAGTCCGTGCGCGCCGACGATGATTCCGTGTTCGCTCAGCCGCGCAGGCATCAGGAACTTAATCGGCTGCGGCAGCTAATCACGGCGCTGTTTCAGCAGGACAACTACACTCTGGCGGAAACGTATTCTCACGATGCCACCCGGCTGGCTCCCGACGATCCCGTCAGCCGGTACAACCTGGCCTGCGCCGAGGCTCAGCTTGGCAAGCCGGACCAGGCAATGGCGACTCTGACGAAAGCCGTCGAACTCGGTTTTCGCGGTTCCCGGCTGATGACGGCGGACAGCGATCTGAACAGTCTGCACGAACACGCCGACTGGGACAGTCTGCTTGCAAAGGCCGATGAACCGCCGCCCGAAGCGAAGACTCGCAAAGTCACGCCCGGACTGATCGCGGACAATGTCGCCCTGGTGGAAGAATCCAACACGGTCTTCAACCCGGCGTCCGGCCTGCTGCACGTTTTCTTTCGCCGCGAGTCCGCTGAGGAAATCGAAGCCCAAAGCAAACTGCCGATTGTGAACGGCAGCGACGAAGTCAGCAGTCTGCTGAAGCAGTGGCAGGAAGAAGGGACAGCAGCGGGCCTGGCCAATGTCCTGTACGACAATCATGACAAAGATCATTCCAACATGAAGTACGGAGACTTCCCGCAGTTGTCCCGCATTGAATACAGCGAGGCCGCGAAGGCGGAGCAGTTGGACAACGGACTGCAGGTCGCGTTTCAATACAACGGAACAGTGATCGGCAATTCTTCAACGGCTGTTGTCAATTCCGCAATCTGGCGCAGCCAGCCGCGCCTGGCCTATGCGGGCGGAGCGTCCGCGGCCCGACTGGCGGGGCAGTATTTCGGTAGTCACATTTACATCTATCCCGAACACAAGGACTACGATCCGGGCCACAACGGCAGCGGCGGAGGCTATGGTGATGTCTATCCGGCCAATACGCCGTATTTGATCACGTCGCAGGGATCTTCGGGTTCGGATCGAGTCTTTCTGGACGCAGTCGCCCGGACACTCGCCGCGCTGCGTCCGGAGGTTCATCGGAAGCTGGCCGAAAACGCTGTGCTGATGCCCACCGTGCAGATGATCTTCCGCCGTTGTAACAAGCCCGTGCAGTCCGACGATGATTATCTGAACGGTAAAGCTCACCCTGTTGTCTTTCAGGGAAAGAACCTGGACGTGCTGCGGATGGTCCGAATGGCTCATGAAATCACACTCGACACTCTGCCGCCTGTGGTCGTGCTGAGCGTTGTAGAGGAAGATCAGCCGGTGGTCGGGAAAGACTATTTCGACATCGGGCCAAAAGAACAGCTATTCACGACTCCCGCCGCCATCGCGCGAATTGGACGTTCTGTTCAGCAGTCGCGGCGAATGGTGGTTTCCGCGGAAGCCAGCAAAGATCTGAACAACCGCGACCTGACATTTCACTGGGTCGTGCTCCAGGGTGTTCCGGGGAAGATCACAATCAAAGCGCAGAACAAGAAATCATCGGTCGCGGAACTGAACATCCAATACCACTCACGGTTTCCGGTGACCGAAGGTTCGACGATGGAGACAAACCGTGTGGACATCGGCGTCTTCGCACATAATGGCACCCGCTATTCGGCGCCGGCGCTGATCTCGTTCTATTGGCCCGACAATGAAACTCGCGAATACGACGATCAGGGCCGCATCCGGTCCGTCAAATATGGTGACCCGGCCAACGGCGGAAATTATGTCGACCCGCTGATCGTCACGCCGATCGACTGGCAGGACGAATATCACTATCACGACGGCCACCTCATCGACATCACCCGCAGAAGACCCGACCGGACGGAACATCTGACCGCCGACGGAGCGGTCGTTCTGACTCGCGACGATCTGAAGCGTCCTCTGACTGCCCGCACCGTCGATTATGTGGCGGTCCCGCGAAAGCAGAATCAGCCGCCGCTGCTGGAACAGAGACCAGGCCGCGAAATCCTGCACTATACCTACGCGTCCGATGACGACATGCGAGGCACCATCGTTCGAAGGACACCGGTCGCCAGGTAACTGGTCGGCAAGTAACCGGACGCGATCTTCGCTTCGAATCCGATGCGCCGGCCGACACGCGCGTCTATCGTTGAGCTGACGCCGGGGCCCGCACTATTCTTCGACGGATGCAGTCACAAACTGACAACCCTGCCGCCGGAGCGGACCGCTCACCGGTTTCCACTGCGCATTTCGCTGCAGCCGTATTTGTCAGCGCGTTTTTGTTGTTCCAGGTGCAGCCACTGATCGGCAAGGCGATCCTGCCGTGGTTCGGCGGAAGTCCGGGTGTGTGGACGACATGCATGCTGTTTTTTCAGGCCATGTTGTTCGGAGGCTACGCGTGGTCCCATCTTCTGGCCAGCCGAGTCTCCGTCCGCGGACAGATCGGAATCCAGCTCGCGTTGATTGCCGCGACGCTGTTCCTGCTTCGAGTCCTGCCGGAATCGACGTTGCAGTCGGGAAACACGGACTCACCGGTAATCAGTATTATCTTGGTGCTGGCGACGACGATCGGGCTGCCGTATTTCTTGCTCGCGACGACGGGACCACTGCTTCAAAGCTGGTTCGCCCAGTCGTACCCCGGACGTTCGCCGTACCGGCTGTATGCGCTGTCCAACGCCGGATCTCTGCTGGCGCTGCTGTCGTATCCGTTTGTTGTCGAACCGCTGCTGGCACTGCGGGCTCAGTCACGCATCTGGATGGCCGCTTACTGGGCATTCGCGGCGCTGGTGGCGGCCTGTGCGTTCAGTGTGTGGAAGCGAGAAGTCCGCACGATCGGCGAACTTCCGGAACACGGCGATGCAAAACCCGACACGGCGATTGGCACTGCTCGCGCGGCGGCATGGTTCGTTCCTGCGATGCTGGCGTCGGCCACGTATCTGTCGACGACGAACCAGGTGTGCCAGGGCATCGCCGTTGTGCCGTTTCTGTGGGTCGTCCCGCTGTCGCTTTACCTGGCGTCGTTTATCGTTTGCTTCGAACACGACCGCTGGTACCGGCGCCGCTGGTGGGCGATCACGACGATCGCGCTGCTGATGGCCGTGTGCGGAATGATGCTGTTCGGTCTGACGTGGCCGCTGACGCTGCGGCTGAGCATCGAGTTCGCTGCGATGTTCAGTGTCTGCATGACGTGCCACGGCGAACTCGCCAGGCTTCGGCCTTCCCCGCAGAAGCTGACATCGTTTTATCTGCTCCTGTCTGCTGGCGGCGCGGCGGGAGGATTGCTGGTGGCCGTGGCTGCTCCAATGCTGTTTCCGGATTTCTGGGAACTGCACCTGTGCCTGCTGGCCGGCCTGGCAACCGCAACCGCCGTCCTGTTCGACGAAGGCAAATGGATGACCACGAACGGCATTCCGCTGGTCGCCCTGGCTGGTCTGATCCTTGCGGTCGTTGTGGCGGGAACGGTCTTCACTGAAGAAGTGTCAGGCTTTCAGACCGCCATCGCCATGACGCGAAACTTCTATGGCGTGCTGGAAACCGAACCGGACGCCGACAACGACGCTCTGGTCCTGCGTCATGGAAGTATCATTCACGGCGTGCAGTATCGTCGAACCGACCGGCAGATGATTCCCACAACCTACTACAGTCGCCGAACAGGTATCGGCCGCACGATCGAAATGCTGCAGTCCCGCAAACCGGCGATCCGCGCGGGACTGGCCGGACTGGGGGTCGGTACTCTGGCAGCCTATGGCCGTGAATCCGATGTGTTGCGGTTCTATGAGATCAACCAGGACGTCGTTCGCCACGCGGAAACGTATT
The DNA here is from genome assembly GCA_041398785.1 of Planctomycetaceae bacterium. Taxonomy (NCBI): domain Bacteria; kingdom Pseudomonadati; phylum Planctomycetota; class Planctomycetia; order Planctomycetales; family Planctomycetaceae; species Planctomycetaceae bacterium. Next base: position 98,776 of record JAWKUA010000012.1, read on the forward strand.
TCACGTTTCTGAAGCGATCTCCCGCGACGATCGAAACGGCTGTGGGCGACGCTCGAATGCTGATGAATGCGGAATCGCCGCAGAACTATGATCTGCTGGTCCTGGACGCTTTTTCGGGAGACGCCGTCCCCACGCATCTGCTGACACGCGAAGCCTTCGCCGTGTACCTGCGGCACGTCGCCGACGACGGCATCGTGGCCGTTCATATTTCCAATCGGCATTTCGGACTCAGACCGGTCGTTGATGCCGTCGCCGCCGAATACCAACTGCATTCGGTGACGATCTACGTTCCGGAGCTCAAGGCCGTGGTTGATCCCGGCAGCGAATGGGTACTGTTGTCGCGGACCGCGGAATCGCTGGACGACGATCGCCTTCGCCGGGATGTCGCTCCTCCGCAACACGACCTGGTGCTGTGGACCGACGACTTCAGCAATCTGTTTCAGGTCATGCGCTGACTGCGAACTGCCTGCGACTTTATCGAGCGAAAACTATTTGCGTTTCTCGTGATGGTAAAGAGACGTGCCCTTCTCGTCGTAGAAGTCAAACGACAGGCTGGTTTGCTGACCGTCGTCGGAAGGCTCACAGGTTACCATCAGGAATCCGCCGGATCGTTCCGTCTGAGTATGCAGGTGTTTGATCAGGCCCATCGGGTCAGTGCCCTGCGGATCACCCGGCATGCGTCCCAGCCGCGAATTCGCATCGACCAGCGCACCACACGAAAACTCTTCGAATCCACTCGGATCCAGAGCATGATATTGCCAGTGCCGGTCACCGCAGATCATAAAGAAGTTCTGCTGGTCCAGGCCGTTCTCTTTCAGGAATCGGAAGAATTCGTCGCGCTCGTGTCGGAATCCACCGACATCGCAGTGATTGTCGGTCTTCCGCAGATCGTCGGGTCCGATCATCGGCGTTGGTGAAATCAGCAGCTTGAATGCGGCATCACTGGCCAGCAGCGTTTCCTTCAGCCACTGTTTCTGTTCTTCGCCCCAGATCGATTTTCCGGGGCCGTCCGGCATGATATTGGGACTGCGATAGAACCGGTTTTCCGGCAGCCAGATCTGCAGATCGCGACTGACGCGATGAGTGCGGTAGGTCTTCGCCGCCGGTTCGTCAGCCGGCGCATACGGCAACTGCTCCAGAAGAATGCGGCGCCCGGTTTCCGGCAGCGGCAGGTACTCAACGGTATTGTCGCCGTCGTCGACGCGATAGTCATGGTCATCAACCATCCAGAACGTCGGCACATGCGAAAACAGGTCCAGGTATCGCGGCTGAACAAACTGTTGATGCCATTTCTGTCGCATCTCCGGAACGGTCTGCGCGCGAGGATTATCGGGAGTGTCGTAGTAGACGTTGTCACCTGTGCCCACGAAGAAGTCCGGCCGTAGTTTCAGAATGGACTCCAGTGCCGGATATCCGAGATGCTTGTCAGGACCCGCATAAGGCGCCGGAAGATTGGTGTTGTTTTCAATGAGATGCTGCTTGCGATCGATGCGGCTGTCGCCGTGGAACTTCGCGTAGTTCATGCCGGTGACCACGACGAACGACACCTTTTTCGCCAGCGAACGCCCCGGATGCGTCTTGAAGTCCACAGTCGGTCCCTCGCGCAGCGCATCAGGGCGCAGGCCGATGCGAGTCGTGCAGACGTAGTTCGTGTCCGGCCGCAGATCGCGAAAGTGGACTCGCGCGATGAAATCACGCTGCGGCAGTGCTCGCGCGAGCTTCTGTTGCGTGGCTGGTGCGCCGTCCGCAGTATTCACAGTGAACTCGACGACGCCCCACGTCCCGGGCAGATCGCCGTCTACCAGCTCCGCATCCTGCGAGAGCCGGACCTGGACAAGTGCCGATGTACTGGTGACTTCGCCAGCCATGATGCCCATTCCGGCGACCGGTTCCGGAGCGTTCTCAGGCGGTTCCGGCGGCGGGTTCCGAGGCGAAACAGACTGCGAAATTGCCGTTGACGAAAAGACACAGAAACAGAATGCCGCCCAGGAAAGCCGGAAGGCGCATTTCGTGACGATATGGGAATGTGACATGTCGCAATCCTGAATCACGGAAGCGGTATTCAACGGGCGACGTTTCGAACCGACGTCGCTGCCGGTTCCTATGCTACCCGATCGGTTCGCCGACATCAGTCTCACGGGCAGAGCAACGCGGGTCAGGGACTCGCCGCGTCGTTTGCTGCGGGTGCAGTTTGCGATCCGAAAACTGCGCTGCGCTGTCCGTGCTCCGTCATTCTCAAAGGCGCCGTAGGCCCGCCCCGGCGCGTCGATCGACTATTCCGCAACCGCCAGGTCGGCCATGTAGATCGCAGTGATGCCGTTGCCGTTGTCGTCCTTCTCATGCGACGAGTACCACGAGACAACGGCCTGCGTCGGGCTGAGAGCGATGAAGCCCGGGTACGAGTTGTCGCCGGCGCTGGGAAGGCTGGCGAATTCGTGCAGCGTGTCGCCGTCCAGCCAGCACAGCGACGTTTTGGGGCCGTGGTCCGTCGATCGGCGGCCTCCGACGACATAGCGTTCTCCCCAGCGGATCAGCAGCGGGCCGCCGATGTAGCGGTCGAGATCCCTGCGAATCCATTCCGTGTACGGTGGTTGTGATCGCAGAATCTGAGCCGGCCGGCTGCCCGAACGACCGATCGCGAGCAGGCTGCCATCGGACTCGAACTGAAACGCCGTTTCGTCGCCGCGATTGGGCTGAAAGACGGCGCGCTTCTTCCAGATCAGGCCGTCGTCGCTTTCCAGCATCAGCGATTCCACCTGGTCGCCTTCGCCTTTCGGGCCTTCGTCGAAGTCGATCTTGCGGCGTCCGCACAGGTACGCTTTGCCGCCGAACGTGTTGGCTTTCCAAACGTAGTGGCCGTAGGTTCCGTCGAGCATCACCGGGCTGTGCCAGTCGCTGCCGTCGGTCGTCCACGCGGCATAGCCGAGATGCTTGTTGAGATCATACTGGTCTCGCGGCAGCGTCGTTTCGCCGCTGTACCACGTGCCCGTGTAGACGAACAGCTTGTCCTGAAACACCAGAAAATGCGGATCGCGAGTGTCGCGGTTCCGAACGCTGAACCGGTGAACCTGTTCCCAGGAATCAAAGTCGTCGCTGACCAGCATGATGATCGACGACGTCGGATGCACCATATGCCCGTCAGGACAGCTTCGAAACGTCAGATAGTAGCGATCCCGGAATTTCACCAGATCGGTGAAGGCATTGTGTTCACCGTTGTGGAAGACTCGCCGGATGTTGCTGACTTCGACGTCCGGGAATTCCGCCGCCTGGTTCGCCGAACAGAGCAGGGCAGCGAAGGCGACGGTCAGGTGAACTGTGATGGTGCGCTCGTTCATGATGACAGCTCCGTAGCTGAAGTTGACTAGCGATGGAAGACGTTAACAAAGAACGACGGCAGTGTCTTCTTGCAGGGCTGGAGCTCTGGAATCAACGGTGGTTGCTTCCGACGAGCTTTCGAAACGCAGCCTTCACGATTTGCATCGCTATTCCCGTGGCGTGCCCCCGCCCCGTCATTCCCACTGCGCAGTCCGCGCTCCGTCATTCCCGCGCAGGCGGGAACCCAGCGATCGGGCATCCTGGTTCCCGCCTGCGCAGGAATATCGGGGCGCGGAGGAGGGCTGTGCAACATGCCACCTCGTTCCAGCGCTCCGGCCCAGGAACGCGATGCCCTCAAGGCTCTGCCTGCTGGTGCGTCGCGGTGCCTGCAACGCGGATGCGTTCGGCGGTGATGGCAGACTGACGTCGCGCCGCTCGTCGGCTGGGTTCCCGCCTGCGCGGGAATGACGGTCAGTTCCGTGCACACTATTTACTATTCCCTATTCCCTACTCACTATTCCCTGTTCCCTCCAGACGCTGAGTACCCGACGGCCGACTTTTCGGGTGCAGGCTGTGCGGGAATGACGGTGTGGGCCGCTTGGTTCGCCGTGGACTTCGTGGTGTATTTCGGCGACGATGATTCCGCCGAGTCGTCCACGAACAGGGAACCCGCCTCATGCATCACTCCCGCCACGCATTTTCCAATTACCATCCGCTGACCAACGAGGGGCTGGCGCTGCGCGGTCGTCGCAACATGCTGAAGGCGGGGCTGGCCGGGATTGCCGGGCTGAGTCTTCCCGCGTTGCTGAAGACTCGCGCGGCGGCGAGCGAATCCGGTCGGCCGATGGGTCACAGGAGCGTCATCCTGTTGTGGATGACCGGCGGTCCCAGTCAGATCGACACGTGGGATCCGAAACCCGACCGGCCGTATATGAACCGCGGACCGTTCTCGCCGATTTCCACGGCGCTGCCGGGAATAATCATCTGCGAACATCTGCCGAAGCAGGCGGCGATGCTGGAAAAGTTCACGCTGATTCGTTCGGTCGATCCGGCTCAGAGCAATCATGAACCGAATCAGGTAATGCAGACCGGTAATCGCGAGGCGGCTCCGCGAGTGAATCCGAAAGGCGACCGGCATCCCGCAATTGCGTCGATCGTCGCCAAGCATCACGGAGCTAATCATCCGGCGATGCCTCCGTACGTGGCGTTCATGCGAAGTCGGTCGCACATCGCGTGGGGAGGATGGCTGGGGAAGCAATACGACCCGTTCATCGGCAACAAAGCCGCGGTTCTGCCGGAATATGATCTGCTGGGGAAGCCGCTGAACCGCAACACAGGAGCCGACATGTTTCATCTTCCCGGTCACCTGAGCATCGATCGGTTGTCGAACCGCCGTGCTCTGATGACGGATCTCGATCGCATTCGCAGCGGGCTGGATCAGTCCGGTTCGATGGAAGCGATGGACGTGTACAGTCAGCAGGCGTTCGACATGGTTCTGGGCCGGCGTGCTCAGCAGGCCTTCGACATTTCGGCGGAACCGGTGAAGTCGCGAGAACGCTACGGGGATCACTTGTGGAGTCAGCAGGCGCTGCTGGCTCGCCGGCTGGTGGAAGCGGGCGTCAGCTTTGTGACGCTCGATCTGAGTTACCACACAGCGTCCGGAACGTGGGACAATCACGGCATTCCCGGCGGAGTCTACGGCGGAATTTCGAAGGGACTGAAGCCGCTGCTGCCGCTGTTCGATCATTTGATCACAACTCTGGTCAGTGATCTTGACGAACGAGGCCTGCAGGATGAATGCCTGGTGATCGCCATGGGAGAATTCGGCCGGACTCCGAACATGGGAACTCAGGACAGTGTCGATGGTCGCAACCACTGGCCGAACGTGATGTCCATGTGTCTCGCCGGCGGCGGCCTTCGTCACGGCCAGGTCATCGGGGCCAGTTCGCACGACGGCGGCACGATCCAGGAACGCCCGGTGACTCCGGCAGATCTGGCGGCGACAATTTATCGGCACATGGATGTTCCACTGGACGGTACGTACCTCGACGAACGCGGCCGGCCCCGATACTTCGTGGAAGAGAACGGCCAGCCGCTGAGCGAACTGTTCTGATTCTGTCTGACCATTTGCTGTCCCACCATTCTCCATCAAAGCGATTTCGAGCACGCCGTTGAAACACACTGTCGGGATGATGATCTGCAGTCGGGTCATTCGCCTTCGTCTTTTCGCGGTCGCCGCTTTGTTGTTCTTCGCCGGCATTCGGACTCACATCGCCGTTGCCGATGAAGCTCTGGACGCCATCCGGCAGCGGGGCACGCTGATCTGGGGTGCCGATCAGGAAGGCGGCGGGCCGTTCGTGTATCCGAAACCGGATGACCCGGCTCAACTGGCAGGTTTCGAAGTCGAACTTGCCGACGTCATCGCCGCTCATCTGGGCGTCAGGGCACAGTTCGCACAGGGTCAGTGGGATAAACTGCCGGACCTGATGGATCGCGGCGACGTGGACATCGTGCTGAACGGCTACGAATGGACAACCAACCGCGCCGAACGTTACGGGCTGTCGATTCCGTACTACATTTATGAGCTTCAACTGCTGGCGCGCGTGGGTGACGACAGCCTGAAGTCGTGGGACGATCTGCTGCAGCCGATCGACGGCCGCGCTCGAAAAGTGTCGGTGCTTGGTGGCACGGCGGCTCAGGATTACATCGAGAAATTCGGAGCAGGACGGATTGAACTGGCGCTGTTCGACGGCGTGACCGATGCCATGGAAGCCGCGGAACTGGGGCTAAGCAATGTCGACGCCAATCTTCAGGACCTCCCGATCTGGACGTTTTATTCCGGTGGATTCAGCAGGCTGCGACCCGTCGGGCCGCCGGTTGGTCGCGGCTATTATGTTGTGATGACTCGCCGGGAGGACACCGACTTGCTGAAGGCCGTCAACGAGGCGATCCTGGCGTCGCTGCAGGACGGGACGCTGCGCCGAATTCTTGCCCGGTACCAGATCTGGAATGAAACTCAGCGGATGCGCGGGCTGGAGGTTGATGCTTTCGGCAGCTTTGTCGGAAGTGCGATCTCCGGGGCCGACGACGTCGATCAGCCGGACGTCGGCCAGACGGAGCACTTCGAGCGTGTTTCGGGCTGGGGCGTGATTCGTCAGCGGGGCGGTCTGCTGGTCGACGCCGCGGGCATGACGGTGCTGCTGTCCGTCTGCGCGATGCCGCTGGCGGTGATGATCGGCCTGGCAATTGCCCTGTCCAGGCTTTACGGCCCGGGCTGGATCAGAATCCCCGCCGCGTGTTACGTGGAACTGGTTCGCGGCACGCCGCTGGTTCTGCAGTTGTACCTGATCTACTTTTTGCTGCCGAAACTTCTGGACAGTCTGGTACCGGATTCCGGGCTGACGATCAACGCCTTCACCGCCGCTGTGGCCGGGTTGGCGGTGAACTATTCCGCGTACGAAGCCGAAATTTATCGCGGCGGAATTCAGTCGATCCCGAAAGGCCAGATGGAAGCTGCGCTGTCGCTGGGCATGTCGAAGGCGATGGCACTGCGGCGAGTGATCATTCCGCAGGCGACTCGCCTGGTTCTTCCTCCGATGACGAACGACTTCATCGCGCTGTTCAAGGACACGGCTGTATGTTCGGTCATCACCGTCGTCGAGCTTTCGAAGATGTACTACATCCAGGCGCGAAGCGCGGGAGCCATTGTGGAACTCGGCCTGCTGACGGCTCTGCTGTACCTTGCGATGAGTTATCCGCTGTCGATTGTGACGAATCGTCTTGAGAAGAATCTCGGTCAGGAGCGGCGGTCGTGATTGAGCTGACCGGCATCGTCAAGCGCTATCAGCAGCATGAAGTCCTGCGCGGCGTCAGTCTGAAAGTGGCCGATGGCGAAGTCTGCGTTCTGCTGGGACCGTCCGGCGGAGGCAAGAGTACATTGCTGCGCACGATCAACGGCCTGGAGACGTTTGACAGTGGAACGATCCGTGTGGGCGACGTTGTTCTTCCGGCGGAAGCGGGTCCTGCGCGGGAAGCCGCACTGGTAAGAATTCGGCAGCGAGTCGGAATGGTGTTTCAGCAGTTCAATCTGTTTCCTCACCGAACGGTGCTGCAGAACGTCACGGAAGCTCCCATTCATGTGCTGCGTCAGCCCGTCGACACTGCCGTTGCAACGGCGCGGCGTCTGTTGGATCGAGTCGGGATGCTGGACAAGCAGGATGCCCGCCCCGGATCTCTGTCGGGAGGTCAGCAGCAGCGCGTTGCCATCGCGCGAACTCTTGCGATGAATCCCCAGGCAATTCTGTTTGATGAACCCACCAGCGCGCTGGATCCGCGAACAACGGCCGAAATCATCAGCGTCATGACCGATCTTGCGAAAACCGGGCAGCGAATGATTGTGGTGACTCACGCGATGTCCTTCGCTCGCACAGTCGCCCATCAGATTCATATCCTGCATGCGGGCATGATCGCCGAATCGGGTCCGCCCCGTCAGATTTTTGAATGTCCTCAAACGGAAATCACGCGCAGCTTTCTGTCGGAAGCCGCCGCTTCGTGACCGTTTCGACACTGGAGACCAAAATGAAAACAATCATTCCTGCCGCTCTGTCGATGGTTGTGTTCGTCATGGGAACGTCGTCGGCTGACGAAAATTCCGCTGCTGAATGGAAGTACGATCCGGAAATGCTGCGACCTCTGTGGACGGGTGATACGGTTCGGGGCGAATCGCTGCTGTTCGTCAAAGATCCGGAGACCGGTGAAGCGAAAGCGTCGGTGCTGTTTCCCGTGACGGAAGTTCTGGGCGTCTGCAACTCGGCGGGAGATACGTGCTACGAAGAAGGCCGGGACTTCGTCTGGCAGCCCGAGTCCCGCGAAATTCGACTTCCGAAGAACTCCCGGATCGCTTCGTTCGCGCCGGAGGATCTGCGTCGGCCGGCGGGGACTCAGAAGTATCGACTGACGCATCGCGACGGCGGCGGAGAAATCCTGTTCGGGGCGTTGCTGGAATATCACCAGATGCAGACTTCGATCAGCTATCGGCACAAGCCGGAACCGTGGCCGTCGGCCGTTCCGGCGTTCGACGCAAACGCGCTGCCTCGCACGATTCAAAAACTTCAGCACGCTCAGCCCGTTTCCGTCGTCCTGATCGGCGACAGCATCTCAACGGGCTGCAACGCATCCGGCTGGGCGAGCGGTGCTCCGTTTCAGCCGGCGTATCCGGAACTGCTGCAGCGGCATCTGGAAGCGAGCTACGGAGCCAGCGTTCAATTGACCAACCTGTCCGTGGGCGGCATGGCGACACCGTGGATGCTGACGATGATCGAAAAAGTTGTGGAACCGAAGCCGGACCTGGTGATCATCGCGTTCGGCATGAATGATTCCGCCGGCCGCTCCGCGGAGGAGTATCAGGCGAACACGAAGGCCGCGATTGCGAAGATTCGCGAATCTCTGCCGGATTGCGAATTCGTGCTCGTGGCCACGATGCTGGGAAACCCGGACTGGACTCTGCTGAAGCAGGAGCTGTTTCCACAGTACCGGGATGCTCTGGCGGAACTGTGCGAACCCGGCATCGTGCTGGCGGACGTGACTTCGGTCTGGACGGAGTTCCTGAAACGAAAACAGGACCGGGATCTGACCGGCAACGGTGTGAATCATCCGAACGATTTCGGTCACCGAGTCTACGCGCAGGTGCTGTCAACGCTGCTTGTTTCACCGGCGGCATTCGCGGCCGCTCAGCAGGCGTCACCAAAGGCTGCCCCGGAGCCGATCGAAGTATCGCTGTGGAACGGAAAGGCTCCCAACGGCGACGGTACCTTCGACGACGCCGACCCGAAGATCACGGTGCATCGACCTTCCAGCGGCAACGGAACGGTCGTCGTCATTTGTCCGGGAGGCGGCTATGGCGGACTGGTGACCGATGCGGAAGGTCATGGAATTGCTGAATGGCTGAATGGCCACGAAATCACGGGTGTCGTCCTGGAGTACCGCCTGCCCGCCGGTCGTCCGTATGTGCCGCTGCTGGACGCTCAGCAGGCGATCCGCACAGTTCGTGCGAATGCCAAAGCATGGAACATCGACCCGTCGCGCGTCGGAATTATCGGGTTTTCGGCGGGAGGCCATCTGGCATCAACGGCGGCCACTCACTTCGACAGCGGCGATTCCAGCGCGACTGATCCCGTTGCGCGACAGAGCAGCCGTCCCGATTTCGCCATACTGGTTTACCCGGTCGTCACGATGGACGAGACGACTCACGCGGGCTGCCGGAAGAATCTGCTGGGACCGAATCCCGCGCCGGAAATGATCGAACTGTTTTCGAACGAGAAACAGGTCACGAAGAAATCGTCGCCGACATTTCTGACTCACGCCGTGGACGACAAAGCGGTCTCGGCGGACAACAGCCGGTTGTTTTTCGAGGCCCTGAAGGGCAACGGCGTTCCCACGGAATATCTGGAACTGCCGTCCGGCGGCCATGGTCTGAACGGTTATCAGGGGCCGATGTGGGACGCGTGGCAGAAGCAGTCGCTGGAATGGCTGGTCCGCATCACGAGCGAAGGCGGCAGGTAGCCCGCAGCGGCGTTCCGGGACGCCTGCACCAAACGCGTTATGACACGAATCTGCGAGTGTGCGTCTTTTTTTCGGGATTCCGTGAAAGAACCTTCCGCGACCGTCGTGTATAGGTCTTGTGGGAGATCCCGATGCCGCGTGTGCCCGAAACTCGAGCCAGTCTGATTCTGCGCCTTCCGTCCGTGGACGACGCGGAAGCCTGGCGCGAGTTCGTGGCGATTTACGAACCATTCGTCTATCGGTTCGCGCGGCGCGGCGGATTACAGGATGCGGACGCCCGCGAACTGGTGCAGAACGTGATGCTGTCCGTGGCGCGCGCCGTCGGTCACTGGAGTCCCGACGAAGCTCGCGGGCGGTTTCGAACCTGGCTGTTTCGGATTGCGCGCAACCAGCTTCTGGATGTCGTTGCGAAGCATCGGAAGCAGATCCAGTCGCGAGGCGGCAGCAACTTTTTTGCGGCGGTCGCGGATTTGTCGGCCGACGATCCGACGGCCGCCGATCAACTGTGTCTGGAACATCGCCGGGAATTGTTCCGCTGGGCCGCGGAACGCGTCAAATCGAATGTTCGGGAAACCACCTGGAAGGCATTCTGGCTGACCGCGGTCGAAGACCATCCGGTGGAGATGGTTGCTGACCAGCTTGGTCTGACGCCGGGAGCCATCTACATCGCCCGCAGCCGCGTGCTTGCAAAGCTGCGTGACGAAGTTCAGAAGTGGGAGGACCAGGATGCAATGCAATGATGACAGTCTGGCCGTGCTGCTTCACGACGAAGAAGACAGCGCGGAATTCCTGTCGGTCTCGCAGCATGTGGAATCGTGTCCGAAGTGCCAGCACCGTCTGCAGGAGATTTCGTGTGATCCGAAGCTGCTGCGGGAAGTCCGCGAAACTCTGCAGGACTGCGGTCAGACCGAACAGTTTCATTCGAACGGCGCGTCGTCGGTTGTGATCGCCGTGGACGGACACTGGGACGACGATTTTCTGGCAGAGTGCGAACCAATCTCGCTGGACTTTCTGTCGCCGCCGAGCCACCCCGAAATGCTGGGCCGAATCGGCCGCTATGAAGTTGAACGAATCATCGGTTCCGGCGGGATGGGAATTGTGCTGAAGGGATTCGATACGGAACTTCACCGAGTCGTCGCCATTAAAGTGCTGAAACCGCACCTGGCTCACAATGGAGCCGCCCGCCGCCGATTCGCGCGGGAAGCTCAGTCCGCTGCGGCGGTAGTTCACGAACATGTCATTCCCATTCATGACGTGCTGACCGACGGCGATACTCCCTATCTGGTCATGCAATTTGTTGCCGGCAATTCGCTGCAGCATCGCGTGGACGAACGAGGACCGCTGGATGCGCGTGAAGTTGTGCGGATTGCTCGCCAGGCGGCCGCTGGTCTGGCTGCGGCACATGCACAGGGCGTCGTCCATCGCGATGTGAAGCCCGCCAACATTCTGCTGGAGGAATCGGTTGACCGTGTCCTGATTTCGGATTTTGGCCTGGCTCGCACGGTCGACGACGCGACGCTGACACGAACCGGCGTGGTGGCCGGAACGCCGCACTACATGTCGCCGGAACAGGCGGCCGGAAAACCGGTCGATCATCGATCAGACCTGTTCAGTCTGGGCAGCGTGATCTATTTCATGTGTACCGGCCGGCCTCCGTTTCGAGCCGATCATGCTCTGGCGATTCTGAACCGAATCTGTCACGACGAGCCGCGCCCCGTCGACGAAGTCAACACGGAAGTTCCGCCGGAACTGGCTGACGTCGTGGACCGGTTGCTGTCGAAGAACCCGGCGAAGCGGTTTCGCGACGCGAATGAAGTGGAGCAGCAGTTGGAGCAGATTCTGGTGCGGCTGCAGAACGGGACGTCTGCACGCCGGCCCCGCTGGATGCGCACCTGGCGGCGGCGGAGAATCTTCGTGCAGCGAGCCGCGTTCGCAATTGTTTCGGTGACCGCCTGTGTTCTTGCCGGACTGCTGATTGCCGGTTCGGATCTGGTTCAGCGGCCGTCCCGGGTGACCGCCGCGTCGGATCGTGACCGGGCGCAACCTGCGGTATCAGCAGCGCCGCCGGCCGAAACCAGTTTCAACAGAGAGACCTCGCTGGTCATCAAATTTCCGCCGGATGGCACAGAACCGAATTCCGAAGACACTTCCCGGATACTGCAGACTCTGAGACTGAAACTGGATTCCGTCGCCGGCAATTCTTCTCAGAGCACGAATAAACCAGACGGCTGGACGAACGAACTTGAAGAAGTCCGGCAGATGATTGACGAACTGGAATCCGCGACATGGGTTCAGAAGAAGGACGAAGGCCGCTGATTCAGCGGACAAACAACTTCCATCCCGGCGTCTTGCCGCGTGCGGTCACTTCCTCGTCAGCGCTGCCGGGCCACTTGAAGTCTCACCAGGAATCTGCGGGCCGCAACGACCGCGCGTTCAACACGAATTGTCGAAAGGACTGACGTATGCGAACTTTGAAGTACATCCTCCCCGTCCTCGTTCTGATCAGTATTTGTGGTGTTGCGCAGTTCGGAATGACGCAGCAGGCGTCGGGCGAGAATCTCGCTGCAGACGACGACGCCGGTCCGCGGACGGACCGTCAGCCGCCGGCAGATGCTGCGCCGAAGTCACGGCAGGCTCCGCCGGTCCGGCGCGTCGATGCATTCGACACGCTGCCTCTGCCGGAAGCTGAAGCCGAACGACTGACCGAAGCCGTCGGCCCGGATGTCTCACGGCCTGCCATCGGAGTCGTGGACGGAACGGAACTGAACGGCGCCAACCTGGAACAATTCATCAACGCCGCCAGGGCCAAAGGACTGAGCGTCCTGGATCCCATGCGAGCAAGGCGCGTGAAGCGAACCATCACGGAACTGCGATTTGAAGCGATCCCGAAGGAAGAACTGGAAGCCTGTCGTAAACTGCAGGAGGCTGTGGAATCACTGAAGGCTGCTGCCGACGACGAGTCTCGCAACGCCGTCACGGATGACATCCGAAAGCAGCTGGCGTCCCAGTTCGAACGCGATCTGAAGGAACGAGAGCGGGAGCTGGCCGAAATCGAAGAACGTGTGAAGTCGCTTCGCGATCAGCTCGACAAGCGAAAGGCCGCGCAGGAAGACATTATCAGCCTGCAGCTTCAGACGCTGATCAACGATGCCAACGGTCTGGGGTTCCCGAAGAATCCTCTTTCGCCGATCGGCACGCTTCAGTCCATCACGCCTGGCTTCGATTCCGATGAAGTCGTGCAATAACGCGGGCCGACGGCTGCTTGTGCCCAAACTGCAATCCTGAAACCGCCGGCGCGAGAATCCTGCTGAGTTGCCGGGTCTGCATTTGCCGAGGCCAGCCAATCTCCTCCGTGGTCGCGGCTCAGCAGGATTTTCGCTCCGGCAAGTGTGCGACTCGGATCTGAAGACAACTGCCCGCGCGCCTATTCGACGACCAGCGTTCCGTTCATCACCATCCAGTGACCGGGGAACGTGCACAGATAGGGATATCGTCCCGGCGTTTCCGGCGCTTTGAAGTAGATTGTGTGTGCTTCACCCGGCGACACAATATCCGTGTGGGCCAGGATGTCGTCGGTCTCGGGAATGTACTGGCGAGCGTACGCTTCCGGATCGGCAATCAGGCGATTCCCGAGTTCCCCGACACGCTGCAGCGCGCCGGCCTTCACAAGAACCCAGTTGTGCGGCACGACATCAGGATTCTTCAGCGTAAAGGCGATGGGTTCACCGGCGTTGACTGTGAACTCCCGGATGGCATAAGTCAGGTTCTTGCCGGTTTCAACTTCGACGGAGCGTGCTCCTTTGATCGGATACCTCCACGGGTTGGGAACCTGTATGGCGCTTAACGCAAGATCTGCCAGCAGCGGATGGGCGGCAATTGTCTTTTCGTGAGGTACATAGCCGGGAAACTCCGTGAACGGCTTGTCCAGCTTATGCACGGTCGCCAGCAGATCGTGGCCGTGTCCGGACGGGTTGCAGGTGAAGTGATCGTCTTTGTTGACGTGCAGCCTCAGGTGAAGTTGATTCACCGGCTGAAGGTCCGGGAGTTCCAGAAACAGACTACGACCGTCGGCCAGCATATGTGTCGACGCGATCGTCAGCGGATCGTGACCGGAAACGCCGGGATGCGTGGTCGAGTAGTCCACGGAACCGTACGCCGCGCTGTAGCGATAGTTCCAGCACTGCACGAAATGACTGTGCGGATCGGTGGCGACGGCTGCGTCCAGCGGCTGCGAAAACGTGACGCGGACTCCGTTTTCATGCACGTGAAAACCAACCGGCACCTGCACGGCATCGCCCGTATAGCGAACTCGCTGAAAGCTGCCGTCGTCGCGCGTGTACGATCCCCAGCCCGCCATGCCGGATACGTACAACTGCCCGTCCGTCGGTCGAAAACGTCCTCGATGAACGCCCGACAAAAAGTCTCCCGCCATCAGAACCGCGGCGCCCTGCATCTGGCCATCGACTTCGTCGCGAAGCACCAGAAACCACGAACCCGCTCCGAACGAAAAATGCGTCAGTTGTCCCTGCAGCGGCCCGAACCGATCGCTGTCAACGTAAGCCTGTCCGCCGCTGGAGTTGTCGAGTCCTCGGGGAAGGTAGACTATCGGCAGTTCGGGAGGCTTGCCGTCGATCGGCCCGCGATAGCCAAAATGCGGCGGAGGACCAGCGACCGCGCCATCGGCATTGCGCACGGCACAAATGGACGAGGCCGGCGTCCATTCACCTTCCGATGTCGGCACGGTCACCGTTCCGTCCGGCAGCAGTCCCAGGCCGTCCGGATTGCGAAATCCCGTGGAGATGACATCGGCCGTTTTTCCATCCGGCGAGATCCGCACGAGACCCTGATTGCCGGACGCCATATAGAAGTTGCCGTGCGAATCGCGCTGCAGTCCGCAGATAAAATCGTGGCCGGCCGGTGAGGTTTCGAATGCGTTGCTGAAGCATTCATAGAAGTCCGCTTCGCCGTCGCCGTTCAGATCGGTCAGGCGAGTCAACTGGTCACGGCATTGCACAAAGATCTGGCCGTCTGCGACAACCAGCCCCAGAGCGTGATGGAGCCCGGATGCAAACCGTCGCCATTGAGCAACGCCGGGCCGATCGGTTCCGGAGTCCAGGCCGGTGACACGCCAGACATCGCCCTGCATCGTGCAGACCAATGCACTTCCGTCCGGCAGGAAGTCGTGGTCGCCGCAGAACATCGGTGCTTTCCACGGGTTGTCATAGGGAAGTTCGATGGTGTCGACGGCGTACGGCCGACCGTTTCCGGGAATGATCTTTGTTTCCAGCACCTGCGGCCACTGTTCCGGACCGCCGGTCGTCAGTTGTCGCAGCGGATGCCGGTCGGCGCGTTCGACGTCGTGGGCGAACCGGCCTTCGTCGACCCACGGAGAGTCCAGGTATTCGATGTCGCCGATGCGGTAGGAGAACACGACGCGATTGCCGTGGCGATAAAACCCGTGATATTGAAACGGCTGCCCCGGCGAGTTCTGGTTCGGGATCTCCTGCGGTGTGCCCGCCATTCTCAGGCCGCTGACAAATCCGTGTCGCACGGAATCGAAGCTGACAAATCCGCCGGTCCAGATGGCGTCGTAGGTCAGCGTGTCAGGATTGAAGCACGCTGACACTTCGCCTCGGTCACCCAGCCGAAGGCACACGCCGCGTGCGATGGTGAGTCCGTCCGCGTGGAAGACGCCTGACATCACGGACCCGAGCTGCGTGTCGTTCCAGCGACCGTCCACCCAGACGTCTTCGTTCTGATTTCCCCAGTGACCCTGCTGGCCTCCGTCGAGTCCCGGAAAGCCCGCCAGCAGCATCGGGACGTGTGGCTGCTGCCGGAAGTATTCGGCCTGCTTCGTATAGAAATCGTAAAGCCGATCACGATTGACGGGATGTTGCGAATTCGGCCAGCGCGCTTCATCAATCGGCTTTGCCGTGAACGGAAACCTGGCGGCTCCGTGCATCTGGCTGTGAGCGATCACCTGCAGAATTTCCTCCGACGGCGGTTGTCCGTTTCTCCCCAGATCGCTCACGAAACGGATCAGATCCCGCTGCTGTTGCGGCGACATCGCAGCCGTCAGTCCCGCGGGCATAACGGTCGTCCCGGGGGACTGTTCTTCGATGTCCGCGACCGCGATCTGAGTCAGCTTTCCTGAAGCCGGGTCCTTCAATGTGATGGTCTCGTCACCGACTTCGACGCGATAGCCCGTGACGACCTTTCCTTCGACGGTCACTACCTGCCACGTCACGAACTCGGGCTTTACATCGCGTTTTGGCCACAAAATGGATTCCACGATGTGTGTCAGTTCCCGGTCCTTTGCGATGGCTGTCAGTTCAGGGCCGACCGTTCCTCCGTGCGGCCCGACTTTGTGGCACGACAGACAGGCCAGCTTTGCATTCGCGAACACCGCTGCTCCGCGCGCGGCGTCGCCGTGTTCGCGTGAGTCCGACACCAGAGTCGCCACGAGTTCCGCGTCGTAGGGCAGGTCGATGCCGGTGGTGCCCGCAGTGTTCTTCGGATCGCCGTGATCGTGCGCGGCGTCACCGGAAGAAGCCTGTTTCTGATCCGCTGCCGCCGGTTTTGGACCGCCGCTGCCGGGCTTCTGAATTTCCCGGCGGACCCACTCCAGTCCGTCGCGGTTTTCCTTCAGCGATTCGAAGGCATCAAGCTGTTCCCGATGATCGAGAATTCCGATCGGTCCGTCATAGCCGCTTTCCACGACTGTGCGGATCATTTCCAGTTCATGAGCACCTTTGCCGATGCCCAGAATCTTCGGCTGTTCGTTGTCATTCATTCCGTCCAGATTCAGGCAGTGCAGGAACGGCTTCATCATCGCGAAGGACTCAGCCCAGTCGCTGATGTGGCCGTGGCCGTGATGAAAGTTGTAGACGACGCCGACGTGATCGTGTCCCAGTTCACGCAGCCGACGGCAGACGGCCACCAGATTCTTCGGTTCGCCGCTCCAGCCTCCGTGGTTGTACAACCCCAGTTTGCATCCCATCGCCTTCGTGCGCCGGGCAACGGGCAGCAACTGCTGAGCGGCGGTCTCCACTCGGGCTTCCTGAGTCTCCCCTGCCGGATCGGCGAACATCAGCCAGATCTGAGGATGCAGGTCGTACTTTTCGAAGAGCCGGAACGCGTCGTCGTGGACGCCCCAGAACGCGAAGTATTCGATGCCCTGTTTGCGGTATTCCAGGATCTCCTGCTCGAAAGTCGGCACATGTTCTTCTCGCCAGTCGTAAGCGCACTTCAGGATGCCGAGTTCCTTCAGCATGACCGCGCGTTCGGCGGGTCCGCGTTTGTTTGCATCAAAGGGCACGATGCACCACGCCACCAGATTCTCGCGCCGCAGCACGTCAGCGCCGTCAGCGGCGCGCACCGCTGCCGTGTCGGCCGGATGCGGGCACAACAACGCGACCACTGAAGCGAAAGCAATTAGACCTCTGTTCATGGCGATTGCCCGTTCTAAAAAAAACTGAAGTGACTATTCTGGCAGTATCGTTTGGCGGTCGGGATACTTTCTGACGAAGCTGCGGACGATTTCACGGAGCCTTCCGGTGAGAATATCGAAGATGAAACCACGAGCAAGCGCGTTCGGCATCCGTCGAATCGTGGCGTGTCTGCTGATTCTGATCGCGACACCAGTGGCGCCGGCGGCCGCCTTCCAGCAGACGGAATCCGGCCCGCAGATCGACTTTGACAAACTCGTCGCGCCGATCTTCGCTTCGCATTGTCTGGAATGCCACTCCGGAACGGATCCGAAAGGCGGACTGTCGCTTGGAGATTCTGCGGCCGCGGCGACGGGCGGTGACAGCGGGGCAGCGATCGTCGCGAAGGATGCGGCCGCCAGTCTGCTGTGGCAGCGTGTCGCGGCAGACGATATGCCGCCCGAACATCCACTGACGGCCGACGACAAAGCTGTCATCAAACGCTGGCTGAACGAAGGAGCGGCGTGGGGCACCAGTCCGATCGATCCGTTTGCATCCACGACGTCAGCTCGCGCGGGCCGCGACTGGTGGTCGCTGCAGCCGCTGCGGAATGTATCGCCGCCGAAGGTTGAATCCGCCGGCTGGGTTCGCAACGACATCGACGCCTTCGTGCTGCGGCGCCTGCAGGAAGCCGGTTTGCAACCGTCAACGGTCGCTGATCCGCGCACGCTGATTCGGCGACTGTATTTTGACCTGACCGGACTGCCACCGGAACCGGAACAGGTCGCGGCCTTCGTCGCTGATCCGTCCGACGAAGCGTTCCTGAAACTTGTCGATGATCTGCTGGCATCGCCGCATTACGGCGAACGCTGGGCTCGGCACTGGCTGGATGTTGTCCGCTTCGGCGAAAGCAACGGGTTCGAATACGACCAGCCTCGCGACAACGCCTGGCACTACCGCAACTGGGTCATCGACGCGTTCAACCAGGATCTGTCGTACGATGAATTTGTTCGGCTGCAACTGGCCGGAGACATTCTGCGACCCGGCGACGTCAGTGCGATTGCGGCGTCCGGATTCCTGGTCGCCGGTCCGCACAACACGACGCTGCCCTCCAACGACAAGATGCGCATGTCGATGGCTCAGGACGAACTGGAAGACCTGGTCGGAAACGTGGCGCAGACATTTCTGGGACTGACCGCCAACTGTGCTCGGTGTCACGAACACAAGTTCGATCCGATTTCGCAAAAGGAATATTATCAGTTCGCGGCAACGCTCACCGGAGCGACTCACGGCGAACGCAGCGTAACCGTCGAACTCACGGAACAGCAGCAACAGCGGATCGCTGAACTGGAACTTCAGATCGACGCTCTTCAGACGGAACTCGCATCAATTGAGCAGCCTGTTCGAAACGCCGTCATTGCCGGACGGCGTCGCGGCACAGTGGCGCCGCCGGAACCTCCGCAGGCTCTGGCGTCATGGGAATTCGACGACGATTTCGCGGACCGGCTGGGGTCGCTGGACGGGACGCCTCACGGCCAGGCACGAATCGAAGACGGCTGCCTGGTGCTGGACGGAAAGGACTCCTTCGTTGAGACGCCATCGCTGCCCGCCGAACTCGGTGAAAAGACGCTGGAAGCCTGGGTGCGACTGGAGAATCTTGACCAGCAGGGCGGCGGCGTGATCAGTGTCCAGACGATCGGCGGCGGAGTGTTCGATGCGATCGTGTTTGGTGAACGAGAATCCGGGAAGTGGATTGCCGGCAGTAACAGTTTCGTCCGCACACAGTCGTTCAATGGCGATGCCGAAACCGACGCCGCCGAGCGCTTCGTTCACTTCGCGATTGTGTATCAGGCCGACGGAACAATCACCGGATATCGCGACGGCAAGCCGTACGGCGACGCGTATCGTCCGGGTGAACTGCAAACGTTTGCGGCCGAGAAGGCTCAGGTGATTTTCGGGCTGCGGCATAGTCCGGTCGGCGGCAATCGGATGCTGGCCGGACGCATCCAGCGGGCTCAGCTTTACGACCGCGCGCTTGCGGCTGACGAAGTTGCGGCATCGGCGGGTATCGGCGATCTGAATTTTGTTTCACAGTCCGCGCTGCTGGCGGCGATGGATTCCGATCAGCTTGCACGGCATGAAAAACACAGCGCCGAACTGACTGCTCTGCGAACGGAACTGGACGAGCTGAATCATTCAAAACAGCGAGTCCTGTACACCTGCGTGTCGGCGGATCCGGGAACCACGAGACTTCTGCGCCGCGGTGACGTCGGCAGCCCGGCCGAAGAAGTGGCGCCGTCCGGACTAAGCGCGATCGCCGGTAGTTCTCCGGATTTTGGTCTGCCTCCGAACGCCGCCGACGCGGAACGACGTGCCCGATTGGCCGAATGGATCACGAATCACGACAACCCGCTGTTCGCGCGAGTCATCGTGAACCGGCTGTGGCACTACCATTTCGGCCGCGGTCTGGTGTTCACGCCCAGCGACTTCGGTTTCAACGGCGGACGTCCCAGTCATCCGGACCTGCTTGACTGGCTGGCGCAGACGCTGCGTTCCGACGGGTATCGTCTCAAGGCTCTGCATCGGCTGATGGTGACTTCGGCAAGTTACCGGCAGGCTTCCGCATGGAAACCCGAGGCCGCGACGGTGGATGCCGACAATCGCTGGCTGTGGCGAAAAACGCCTCAGCGACTGGAGGCCGAAGAAATTCGCGACGCCGTTTTGACGGCCACAGGTCTGCTGAATCGGGAAATCGGCGGGCGAGGGTACCGCGACGTTCGTCACTTCGAATTCAAAGGCAGCAATTTCTACGAATCGATCGACGAATCCGGACCGGAGTCCCTGCGCCGGACGATCTATCGATTCACTCCGCGCGGCGGACGCAATCCGTTTCTGGATACGTTCGATTGTCCGGATCCGTCGGCAACTTCGCCGAACCGTGCTTCCACAACCACCCCTTTGCAGGCGCTGTCCCTGATGAACAACGCGCTGATCTTCCGGATGGCCGACCAGTTCGCGTCGCGAGCGAAGCGGGAAGCCGGCACCGACACCGTGGATCAGATCCGGCGAGTCTGCGAAATCGCCTGGGGCAGGGCTCCCGCGGCAGAAGAAATCGCGCTGGCTCGGCGGTTCGTCGACCAGTACGGACTGGCGTCGTACTGCCGCGTCATTCTTAACAGCAACGAATTCCTTTACGTGCAGTAACACGTCATCTGCGTGCAGAATCACCATGATCGAATCATTCCCGGTGCGGCGCGGCTTTCTGAAGTTCGCCGGCAGTTCACTGACGAGTACCGCATTCGCATCGATGCTGACGCGCGACGGCGTCGCGCGTGCTGATCGTGTTCCCGGACAGGCGGAAGGTCTGCCCCATCACGAACCGAAGGCGAAACGCGTCATCCACCTGTGCCTCTGCGGCGGTGTCAGCCACATCGATTCGTTCGATTACAAGCCGGAACTCGCGGCGTTTCACGGCAAGTCGCTTCAGTCCGAAGAACGGCCGGCAACCTTCTTTAACCAGATCGGATTGATCCGAAAGAACGACTGGGAATTTCGCCAGCGAGGCAAAAGCGGTTTGTGGATCTCCGATCTGTTTCCGCATCTGGCCGAAGTTGCCGACGAATTGACCGTGATTCGCTCGATGGTTGCTGACTCGGCGAACCACACGCCGGCGACGTTCGAAGAGAACTCCGGCTTCCGGCTGAACGGCTTTCCTGTCATGGGATCATGGGTGTCCTACGGCCTGGGCTGCGAGACCGACGAACTGCCGTCGTATGTTGTGTTGCCGGATGCTCGGGGACTTCCGGCGGGAGGAACCATCAACTGGTCCAACGGATTTCTGCCGGCGCAACATCAGGGAGTCGCCTTTCAGACGAAAGGTCCGGCAATTCACGATCTGTTCCCGGCGCACCGGCTTTCCGATGACCACGAACAGGACAGTCGCGATCTGCTGGCACAGATCAACCGCCGGCACCTTGAAACCACCGGCGCGGAAGATGCACTGGTCGCTCGCATGCGCACCTACGAACTGGCCGCGAAGATGCAGCTTGCCGTGCCGATGGTCACCGATCTGAATCAGGAAACTGCGTCGACCCGGTCGATGTACGGGCTTGATAACGAACAAACAGCGGACTTCGCCGGCCGCTGCCTGCTGGCTCGCCGACTGCTGGAACAGGGTGTGAGATTCGTGCAGTTGTTTTCCGGCGGTTCCTTCGGTTCACCGCGCATCAACTGGGATGGCCATGAAGACGTCAGGGAAAATCACACACGTGAAGCCGGTCGCCTGGACCAGCCGGTCGCAGCGTTGCTGAAGGATCTGCGGCAGCGCGGGATGCTGGACGACACGCTGGTGCTGTGGACGACCGAATTCGGCCGGACACCATTCACTCAGTCGGGAGCCGACAGTATCGGCACCGGTCGCGATCACAACATGTATGGCTTTTCCATATGGATGGCGGGCGCCGGTCTGAAGCGCGGACTGGCCTACGGCGAAACCGACGACATCGGCTGGAAGACGGTCGACAAGCCGGTTCACTGGTACGACTACCACGCTACGGTGCTGCATCTGCTGGGAATCGATCATGAACGGCTGACGTTCTACCACAACGGCATCCAGCGCCGCCTGACAAACGTCCACGGCGATGTGATCAGTGGCGCGCTGGCGTGACAATCGTCGTTGCGCGCCCCCGCCACTTTCGCTGAAGCCCGTGATGCGCGAAGCTGCCCCGCGGGTGCGGAATCGCTATCATGGCCGCCATCATCCGTTTCCCCCGGCACTCCAAAGGGCACGAAAAACAAATGAGCGCGGAACTGCGAGCAAAGAACCTGGGCATCGAATTCCCGGAACAGAAGCCCGGATACCTGAACCTGTGCATTCGAACCGGCAACCTGCTGATTACGTCCGGTCACACCAGCACACTGAAGGGTGTTTTGGGAAAAGGGCTGACGGTGGAGCAGGGCTACGAAGCCGCCAAAGACTGCGCGGTGAAGATTCTGCAGTCAGTGCATCACCAACACGGAACGCTGGACGGTCTGCGAGTTCTGAAGTTGCTGGGCTGCGTGTACTCGGCCCCAGACTTCACGGACCAGCATCTGGTGATCAACGGAGCGTCCGACCTGCTGCACGAAATCTTCGGCAGGGAAACCGACGGCTACCACGCCCGCAGCGCTCTGGGCTTTGCCGCATTGCCGACCGGAGCAGCGGTCGAAATCGAAGCGATCTTTGAAGTCAAGGATGCTTGATGCGTCGCCGTGCGTGACGTTCATGCAAACGCACGGGGGAGGGGGAAGCCAGCGTGATCGCGACTGACCAGACCGGCGAATGTCATGGCGCATTCCAGGATCAAGACGGGACTCTTGCTGTTCGGCGTGATCTGCCTTGTGGGCGGCGTCTGCTCGGCATGGACGTTTGCCCTGCAGCCGCGTTGCATCGGGATAGACTTCGTGCAGTTTCGGATCGTCGGTCAGCATCTGCAACGCGGCGGCAGTGCTCGCGTCTATGACGATGATGTCCGGGCTGAACTGCTGCAATCCGTCTTTCAGCAGGTGTCCGTTGACGAACCGCGCAGCCGTCATTTCTACGCCGTGCGGTTTCGGCACGACCGTTCACTGGAAACCTACTCCACGCCGCTGCTGTACTCGACGTTCGCCCTGCTGCCATCAGACGATTACGAAAACTCCATTCGTCGATTCTGGATGCTGGCAATCGCCGCTACCGTGATCGGCATGCTGGGCTGCTGGGCGGCGCTGCGAATGCAGGTGCCTGGACTGTTTCTTACCGCCGCGGTTCTCACGTGGTTCAACCCGCTGCTGATTGATCTGAACGTTGCCAACGTCAATCAGGTGCAGCTTGGAATGCTGGGAATTCTGCTGCTGCTGTTGCTGAGGCGGACACCGCCGACAGATTTTGTCGCGGCGTTCTGGCTGGGATTGTGTCTGGCGTTTAAGCCCAGTCTGGTTTTCTGTGCGGCGATGACTCCGGCTCTGTCAATGATTCGCCGAGACTGGTCGCGCGTCGCCCGCTGGCTGACCGGATTCGCGGCCAGCGCTGTTGTCGGAGTCGCGTTTTCGTCCGTGTGGTTTCCGTTGACCGCGTGGGTCGACTGGATGCGCGCCGTCGGCAGCATGCCTGACGAGATCATCACCGTAACGATGGGGAATTACTCCGCAACCCGAATGCTGCAGGACTGGACCGCGTCGGCTCTGCCATTCTCTTTATCGGCAGCCGTGCTGCTGACGGTGGTCACCATCGGCACGGCATGGTTCACCGAATGCCGCCCGACTTTGCCGGGATCAATCGGGTTCGCATCGACCCGGCAACGACGCATGACCGTCCAGGACGATGCTCTGGCCGTGGCGCTGGGCTGCCAGATCTTTCTGCTGTCGTCAAAGCTGGTCTGGTATCACTATTTGGTGTTGTCGCTTCCGGCTGTGCTGGTCGGCCTGAAATTCGCGATCGATCAGCGTCGGCTGATGGAGCGTCTGGTGCTGATCGGCGTTGTTCTGTGGTCGACGCTGCTGATCGGTTTCGCTCCCATCGATACGTGGCTGGCTTCCAGCGCCGAAGAACACCGGCTGCGCTGCGTGATGGCCAACGTCCTGCTGTTCGCGCTGCTGCTGATGCGGTTTACCGCGCGTTCCGATGTCGTTTCCGGCGGACAAACCATGTCATCAGCCACGCCAGCATCACCACATCAAAGCACAGCATCGAAAACTCCAGGCCGCTGACTTCACCCAGAACCGGAAACCACCATGTCGTCGGTTCATCACGGACATGGGCGGGTTTCGGAAACCGCTGAGCCGTGCAGCACGTCGACCAGGCGTACCAGCCGGCGACCAGTCCAACTGCTCCGCCGATCAACACGGTCTTTGCGGAGACCGGCCTGTCGAACGCCCAGCGCCGTTTCGGCGAAGTCGGCGTCAAAGAATCGGTGGACGCTGGTGCCTCGCCGTGAGCCGACTGACGGATCGTTGACTGTTGCGAACGCAGCGAGTCACCAGGCGTCACGTTCGCCGTTTCAGGCAGCGGGCATTAACGGAAGCCGTGCGGCTGGTTGCCTGCAGCAGTCGTCGAACGGCACGGTCCAGTCCGGGCACGTCTTCGATTTTCCGCCACTCGTCTTCGGAGTCCGGACGCACCAGTTCCGATTCCGAAAGCCTTCCGCAGGCAACCGCGTCCGCCAGTTGCTCGAAAGTCACCGGCTGAGATTCCGGATCCGATTTCACCCGCCATTGACTGCTCACGACACCTCCTCACGCATGCAGCGACATCATTTAACCGGCTGACCGTCACTCCCGAGAATGCCGGAACCCCGGCCGTCGCGCACGGAACCAACGAAGCACAAACCCAGTTCTCAGTACCCAATTCTTATGATCCAAACACCGGCTTATCCGCGAAATGAGGGTGATTGTCCAAATGAGTCTCAGGCCCGGCGGGCCGGCATAGCATCAGCCGGTGGCGTGAGCCACCGGTCAGGCGGTGAATTCATGGCCGGAGCCCTGAAGGGGCGACACGGTGTCGTGCAAAGTGCATGTGGCGGCCCTTCGGGCCTGCTGCCCCCAGGAATGCCGTCAACCGGAGCCTGCCGGCTCCGGCTGACGTTGTGCCTGCCCTCCGGGCATCAACATTCAGACAGGTCGCTGCTGCCTCTTCGCTTCCGAGGTTTTTCCCCAACAACAGCACCCTGCACGGCAGCATCGGCGGGGTTCCAGTGACTCGCCTGCCTGCGACACGCCGGCTGCCCGGACGGTACAAATACCAAACCTGACACCCAAGACTTCGAACCTTGCCCTCTTCAATACTCATCCCCGACAACACCCGCGTCCAGTGCCGTTCCCTGCAGTCGCGACCCCTGAGGCGTAAACAAACTGGTAGACTCGCCCGTCGATCCCTTCGCTCAGAAACTGCACGCGCCTCGTCAGCGAACATCACGTTCACCCGCCCGGTTTCCAGCGGCGTTCCGAGTTCTCCATCAACTTCTTGCGGCAGCTGGCGACGTGGTTATTGACCAATTCGCTGGCGGAAACACCACGGGAGGCTGTGGTCGAACGTCTCGGTCGCTAATGGATCGCGATGGACCTGAGCAAAGACTACCTGGAGGCAAGCCAGTTCGGCGTATGTCTGTCGCACGATTGCCAAGTCCTTCGAAGCTCTCACCGAAGCTCGCCATTTCGAAGAATCGTCGGGATGACGCACACAGGTTTGAACAGATGGAGACGCTGGCGACGACGTGAGTTCGCGCCTACCCCGCAGACCGACCGCCGCAACTGAGGTTTCGCTCGGCTTTGAACGAACCCGGTGACGAGCGGGCGAACTGATGGAGCCCGCTGACCGTTCAAAGCACGCGAATCAACCCGCCGCGTAACACTGATCAATGTCCCCGAATGGCCCCGCAAAGGCGTCGCAAGTGATGCTCGCCACAGCGATCGGTATCACTTGATACTTGTCCCCACCCGATTTCGGCTCCATCAGGGTCATCAGTATCACGGCAACTCAGGAAGCAACGATCCAACGAGATCGTGTTTCGAGCGTTCGTTCCTCCAAGTCGCTGCCGCCGACTACTCATTCCATGCGAAGAATGAGATACTGCAACAATCATCAAAATCGAGGGTGCACCCATGTGCGCGACAAGTTGTTCAGAAGGCTGCGACACCGGAAGTGGACAAGCAAAAATACAATGACGAATCAGATCGTTGGTGGATCGTAGCCGCTTGTGTTACGGCGGCCATCTGCGGACTTGCCGCGCCATGTGGTACTTCCCCACGTCGAAATGGGCGTGGATACTTGTCGCGACTATTCTGCTCTTTGCCGCCGTCTTCTACTTCAACCCAAGATACAAATACTGGCATCGAGCAAGTTGGTGCTTTGGAATCGCCGGAGTACTCGGATTGCTGCCAACCTTCACGCTGAAGGCAAACGTAGAAGGCGTTGCCGCGATTGAATTCCTGTCAGAGTCGTCACCGATCACGGTCCTGGATTTCTCGGAGCAGGATTGGTGCTTGCTTGGTTCGACTCGCGTCAGCACCGCCCACACAAAGCAAAGTTCGCCGTAGAGTCCAACAATGTCAATTTGAGCCCAGTCATAGTTCGAATTCAATTGCCGGCCTCGAGGCGGGAAGAGACATAGTTGTTCATCAGGGGGTTTCGAGGAAGTTCTCCTCGCCGCGCTTGATGTTCAGCGAATCGCCCCACTGCTTCCGTCCGAGGGCACTATAGAATCAACAGCAGTGGACGAAGAAATTGTCTGGCAGTTGGTAGATGACATCAAGTCCGGCACGACGTCGCCTGAAAGGAGGAAGCAACGCGGCTCATCACTCAATTGAGCCGTAGTTTCGATCGCGTGGTGGCAGATGGTCGAGCGTGTTGCGGACCGAATCCCTTCTTCTAATGGCAGAGGAGGAAAGAGCGAAGCTTGCCCAATCTCGTGCAAATGGCGAGGAAGTCGATCTCAACAGATTGCAAGATTTGCTAAGGGAGCTGAGGAATGTCTGAGCCAGCCCGTGGAAGTGACCATGATGCGAGAATCGCCGCTCTCCGGGGATTTCAACGGTCCATCACATCGGGTGTTGATGCCGGCTTGGCGCAACTCGGCCCGTTGAATGATCCGGTGAGAGTCTTTGCCGCCTTGCAGCTTCTAATCCAGAATGATCGCTTCCAGGATGCCGTGGATCTTGTCGCTACTCGCCGACTCGATTGCAAGTGGGTTGAACAGGCAGTCTATGCCTATGTTGCGTTGAAAGACTTGGCTTCGCCAGAAGGCTACTCACGTTCGCCTTTGAGGAATGTGATGAAAAGTGGGTGTCAGATCGTTGTCGGCTGTTCGTCGCAGAAGCGGCGTTCACTGAGATTCTAAATGAGACATCAACAGACATCACAGTCGGCGAAGGCGGTATCTCCGACGACGACCGTGCCATTCTCGATCTTGTGATCGAAGTCGTCGAGCCGTTGATCGCAACTGTTCGAGCAACAGGGGCACATTGAAGGCACTTTGCAGAAGACTGCTGTCGAATTTGCAGCAAACGCATATGCCACGCTGGGCCAGATGTCCAAGATCCGAGACTTGGCGACCCCGATGGCGAACTGCCACCCCTTACCACTGCTGCTTGCCCAGTTGACTCTTCGCGGGATTTGTGAGCCGCGAGATGGCTTATCGGGACGGATTCGAGCCGAGCATTCAGAGAACTTTCCCTGCTCGACTTCTAGCAGCGCTGCTTGATCGTGAGATCTACGACCGAGGTCCATATGCGTTACATCAGTTGCTGTCGCTTAAGGAGCTTGCGATCAGCGTAGGAACTGACTCGATCGAGCAGTTGTGTCAGGTACTCTTTGAGACCGCCAGTTCGTTGGATCTGCCATCGATGGCAAAGGCACGAAGCGCAGTCGACGACCTGCTTGGAACAGAGAACCCGTTTCGCCAATACTTTGACGCTGTGGCGTATCTGATGCAGCAGCAACCGCAATCCGCACTTGCGACCCTCGACGCTCAGAAGCGACATGATGTGGAGTCTGGTGGCAGATCGCGCAAAGGCCTTATGAACTGAATGGTGATCCGGAGGAAGCGACAAAATGTTGGGATCAGGCGTGCCAACTGATGCCGCACCCGGATTTGCTTGACCGATTTGCAGGATTCAGTGTTCAACAGCACCGATTTGAAGATGCCGTCCGTGCTCTAAAGGCTGCAATCCCGCGATCACCTGGGAATACCAGGCTCATGGAGCGATTGGCCTATGCTCACTCTCGACTTCGCGAGTTCTCCGAAGCAGCTGTCATTTTCAGATCGCTAATCCAGATTGAGCCCACTGCTCATTCACATCGCATCAATCTTGCGGTGTGCGAGCAGGATTGGCAACCCCAACTGGCGGCTGGATGCATTGACTCCCATCATCAACCGCGCTAATCCGGATCTCAGACTGATCGCATTCCGCACCGAGTTGCTCAACAGTCTCAATCGTGCATGATGCATTCGCGGACCTAGAACAGCTGGCAGAGGAACACTGGCGCAATCCTCACTTCTTGGTCCTTTACCTCGATACTGCCTACCGTTCCGGTAACGACAAGTCTGCGAACGCAGCCTTCCGACAGCTGCTGAAATGCAACATGGCGGTGAACTTTCTGAACCAGTGTTTCAACCGGCGTCGCTCGATGACATCAAGAAACAGGGCCTTGAGTACTTTCGTCAACGGGACGACTTGCATCTTCAACTCGTCAAAGGCCAGTTGCCGTGGCTTGCCGCAGAGGCGATGCTTCGAGTGCCCGAACAGGCCTGGCATCGGCGTACTCAGTCACTTCGGTGGCTGGCCGAAGCAGCAACTGCGCGAGGCGAGTGGAACACCTATTCCACAAATGGTTTCTCTGCCCAACAGAACTCTGATGGAAAGCCAACTGTAGAACGAATTGGACAGCCTGAGTCAGCGCTCCTGTCGTAGCCGATATGTCCTCGATTATCACGTTGCATCGGCTCGGACGTTTGGCGGTCGCTGCTGAGTACCTTGGCAAAGTCATACTGCCGGCTTCGCTTGGTGAGCTTGCAGTCCGTGATGCCCGCCGTCTGCTACCTCATCATAGCCATCTCGTGAGCGCGAATTGCGATTGATACGAGACATGGTTGACCGTCATCTTATCGAAGTGCTTGATCCGGACGCCGTCAATGGGGAGCTGCAAATCGTTGATGAGTACGGTGATGAGGAACAAAAGGACCGCTTTGTGCTACGCGATGTTTACGAACAGCTTCGATCAGCACAACTGTTGTCCACGCGAGCTCGACGAATTGTCTCCTCTGCCATCGACCGCCTCTCGAAGGCCGAACTCTCCCTCACAATTCCCGTGTTGTTTTTGAGATGAATGTGCTACGAACGCTTGCCGAATTCAATTGGCTCGAGCCGTCGTTTCACGTGCACACTGGTGCGTTCTACGCGATGACTATGAAGATGAGATCCATGATCTGGTGCTACGAGTTTCAACGCGACATCTACCAACAGCATCAGGAGCTGTGGGAGAGATTCGAACACTCTTAGATACAGGTTTAATGGAGTATCAGTAGCTCTCCTTCGGTGCCGTAACTGTTGCAGACGACGAAGAAGACGAAGATGTGAGCCTGCCCTTTTGACGCAGTCCTCGGCGAACGACCTCGGTCATCGACTGTTGGCGGACGACAGATTCTGTCGCCGTGGTACTGATCAGTCGCCCGCAATCTCCGATGCGGCGTTTGGCACGATCGCCTGCTTGTTGCAATCGAGGCAAGTGGAGACTGCAGACGACGACGTCCTCCGCGATTTGCTCCAGCTAATGCGTTGGCGATATCGATTTCTCCTGCCGGAACCGCATCATTTGAAATGTGCTGCCGACCGTTCGAATGAAAACCTTCCGGGCCCTGAGTTGCGGGAGATTGCCGCTTACGTTCAAGACTCGATGCGAGATCCCGGCTTGTTTTGTGGGCCAGAGAACGCTGACCCCCAACACCAATGGCATTCAACTACTTTATGGCTTGGAAGCTGCACTTGCGTCGAGTTTCTCGCGATCATGTGGGAAGACCTGACTTACGAAGATAAACGGCTCTCCAGTTTTAACGGTGCGGTGCATTCAGTGCCTGTTTCCGGCAGTTCCTCGAGGCATGCTGTACACACCTGTCGGAAGGCGAATGGCGGACTTTATCCCGAAGGCCTTTTTGATCGCCGCGATGGTGAGGTTTGCGACAGTGCAACCACTCAAGCGTGCAAACGACGCATTGCGAATCATGGCTGCCGCGTGGGGCTGGGTCCCTGACGAATTCTATGAAGCAGCAGCGGAGGCCGCAGATGACAGACTGGACTGAGGATGAGATTCATGGCGTTTCGTCGCCGCATACAGTCGCAGCGGCTTTGCCACAACGTGGGCAAGTCTGTGGCTGCAAAAGTGGTGATGCGATTCCGGAAGGCAGGAACTTGGGACGGCGGAATCGCTCCGGAAAGTCCTCCAGAACTGGGAGAAATTCGTCCGACGAGATCATCCATCCCGACTGCAGTTGCCCGCCGGCCCTTGGTTGTTGTTCTGGAGGACGAGGCACGTGGCATCATTGATGTCGATGAACATTTCTTGTCGCAAGATTCGGAAATTCGACTGGCTGCGTTGAAGCACTTTCTCGTGCTGAATCGGAAAAGGAGTGCTGGGTATCTCCTTTGTGCTCAGCCTTCTCAAACAGAATTCGGTTGCACTTCAGTCCAGTGATGAACAGACCCTGGATTCAGGCAGGCCTGACTCTCGCCGATGCAACTTCTCGTGATTTCCGCATCAACCGTGCCGGGTTGATTCAATCAGCCGAGTTGGAATTCGATGAATACTACGCGAAGTACATGGACAGAGTAGTCTGGCCGCGAGCCGCATTGCTTCTTTAACGACCGACCACCGGTGTGGAATCCGATGGAAGAGTCAGAAACACTCCTTGGCAGGTGTGATAAGTGCTGCATCTCACGACTAGAAGACTCGGCTCGAGCAGTACTTTTCCTTTGCGGATACCTTCCGCTGTCAGGTTCAGCTTCATTGGGAGCACTGGTCGCAGCATGGTCCAAACTGCATCCCAGCCAGAATGTGTGGCAATCTGTCTGGGGCTGGGTAGAGGGCTGCTCAAGCGTTCGAAGGCAGTACCATGCGGCCCATGCTTTCTTGGAACATCCTGAGTGATTCCGCCTGATGAAGTCAGCCGTCTCATAGACGTAGTACGTGAGATAGTCAGCAGTTCTGGTCTGATTCAGGATCGGAAGCGGCCTCACTTTGGAGCTCAGGGCACGACTTCTGCAGCACTTTCATATTCACCTTGAGACATCCATTCCCGCCCTCAATGGCGAAATCGTGGCGACAACCGCGTGTTGGATCGCCGAAATGGTTGCAGTCTTATTCGACGGTGGCTGATCAGGCTGCGTCCAATTGTGAGTGGTTAGAAAAGGAGGTGTTACCACACTCATGGCAGCAATGGACAATGGGCAGAACCCGAGTGTCTCCGAGCGAATTGCGTATTGCCAACCTGTATAATCCTTTCATTTGGGGCGACAGCCTTCTCGCCACTGCGATACGACATTCCCGGATTTTCCAGAATGCAAAGAGCGAGAAGCGTACCAAGACTTCTTGACGACGCGACTCACTTCAGCGATCTGTGTTGGTGGGCTACGCGTTAGGGAAGAGGAACTGCGTCATATGCGTTTGAAGTTCCAATCGTAGAATCTGATTTGGGCATCCCCTGACGGTCCAGTAGACAATGAACACGTCGAAGCAGCGAGACAGGTTCTTTGGCTCGAAGTGCGATCGAAGCAGATGGTTCTCTGAAAACTCATCTCCAGGATCTCAAAGACGTACAGGATGAGCTCGGTGTTCCTTTCAGTGAATCTTCGTTCGTGGAAGGTCGATCCGGTCGAGATGAGTGCGACGGTCAAGGAAGTTCTCAACGATGACGAATGGCGTAAGCAGGTGTTCACTGGTTTGCCGGTTTCTTCGTTGGACAATCTGTTGGCATTCATCGTCGAATGGCAGTTGCAGCAGGAAGATGAGTGGCTCATTCGTACCCCACAGCTCTTGGCGATCGAGTGCGAGCGATCGCAGGAGAGTGATCGACGGGAACTACTGTTGTGGGGCACCTGCGTAAGCTCGCTGGCTGCGGATGTTTGTAGCCCAGTACTAAGACTTCTATCAGGTCGCCACCGTACCGCGTTCCGCGAAAAAATCACCAATTGGGGACACTCCGCACGGTTAGCTACTCGCAACTCGGAACCTTGGCTGGCAGCTCGCATTCGCGGGTTTCTTGGAACAATTGAAAATCAGAATTGAACCACATTTTCTGCTAACCTCTTGACATCGGCTGCAAACAAGATACAAAGTTCATGTCACCCAAGCCGCGATTGTGCGGTGGAACCCAGTCTGCCGGCTCTGTCATGCCGGACATCGAAGCACTTGCAGACAGCGTTCGGGTTTCGATCGCGTTGCAGCCGCTGATGCTTTCATTCGACCCCATTTGTGAGCGGCGTGCGCCAGGTTGGCTTCAGAGATGACATCTGGAGCATTTCGTGGAACCACGACCTGCACCCACCGGATTGTGTCGCTTTCGGTCATCGGTGGTTTTCTTGACGGCCTGGAACTCTCGTTCGGCCAAGGGCTGAACACGATCATCGGCGCACGCGGACCGGAAAAACGACGGCAATCGAGTTCATCGGCTACGCGCTCGATTCCTTGCAGAGCTGGGAACACGCAGCGGATGAGCGAAAGCGTATCGAGACTCTGGTGAAACGAAACCTCGGTGGCGGACGGATCTGCCGCGGCATCCGGGAAACGACGGTGCCCGCTACACGTCACGCGGTCGTTCGGTGACGAGCCGATTGTTTCGATGCAAACGACCAGCCGATTTCGCTCAGGCTGAAATCGGGTATCTTCCGGGCGGACATCTACAGCCAGAACGCCGTGGAGTCGATCGCCGACCGCTGTTTCATAAGCCGCACGGTGAACCCCACCACGCGGTTCACCGTGCCCCTACCGATGAGTTGCGAAGCCAGCGGTCCGGAAATGTCTTCCGGTTTTCGAAAACCTCCGAAGTTCTGTGCCATTGTGAATTGCAGCGAAAGTTCGCTCCGTTCGCATTTCCGGCACCAGCCCGAGGCGTACTGCCTGGCGAGACTCACGGGCGTCCGCTGCGGCCGCGTGGATTCTGCGGAACGCCGCGAAGGCTCGACGGGACAATGGTCCCGTCCTACGACGTGCTGGCCTATGCGTCGTCGGTCAGTGGAAGCCCGCAGGCTTGCAGCAGGGCGGCTGCACCGTCAGGTCGTGTTCATACGAAAAGTCGCTGGCCTTTTCACCGCGGATGATTCGCGCCATGTCCGCGGCGTCGTCGACGTAGCGGGTGTACTTCGGAAATCGGACGTCCTGATAGCCGGCCTTGTAGTCGCCTCGCGGCTGTGACAGAGCGATGCGCGCCGAAGGATCGTCCAGCGGCTGAATGTGGAATGCCTTCCGTGCTGCAGACCACGAAGTGTCGCCGAGCGAAGCCTTCGACTTCCACCGCGCTGGATTTCACCGTGGCGATGGCATTTGGATAACTCAGCACCGCCAGCATGTTGTCAACGAGACCGTCGTCCGCCGAAGAAACATGCTGGTTGAAGGAAGTGACTTCCGTGGGCTTGCCGAGCACTCCGACGACAAGGTCAAGAATATGGCAGCCGAGTTCAAACATGATGCCGCCGGGGTACTCGGCCAGTTCGATCCGACTTTCGGAGCCAACGACTTTGCTCATCACGGTATGGACTTCGAACACGTCTCCCAGCCAGCCGTGTCTGAGGAATTCCCGCAGCAGGACGATCGCCGGGTTGTAGCGGTACATATATCCCATTTGAACCAGGAGGTTCTGTTGCTCGGCCCTCGCGAGAATTCGCCGGAACTGCGGCAGCGATTCCCCGGCCGGTTTGTCCAGACCAATATGCATTCCCGCGGCGACGCATGCCTCAGCGACGTCCAGCGAATCCTTCACACGGGTTTCGACCAGGACCGCCTGAAGTCCCGGAACATTCAGCAGTTGTTCCTGCGTCAGCCACGGGAGGTCACGAAACGCGGCCTGAGTCTCCGCGCTGCGACGAAGCTGTTCATCGGGTTCGACGATCCCGACCACTTCGTAGTCCGGTGAGTCGCGATAGACAGACAGCTTGGATGCGTGAGCGTGCCGACACCGATCTGCCCGATGCAATCGGCGTGTTCGCTGCTTCGGCGGCGAAGACATCAGCCTGGTCAAAGCGATGCCGGCGATGGTCGTCCCGGCGGATTTCAGGAAACATGCGGCGATTGTTGATGTCCAATTGATGGTCTCCATTTTTCGCCGCTGCTGAACGACCGGCGTCAACACCTGTTAAGGTGAGACATTACATCGTAATCGCAGTCCCCGCAGACGGCGAGGAACTGCATCCTGAAGTATGCCGGGAGACACGTCATGCCCAGTCCGTTTCCGGGAATGGACCCGTTCATTGAATCGCAGGGGTTCTGGCCCGATTTCCACGCGACATTCATCAACTATGTGCGTGAGCGGTTGGCGGACCAGCTTCCGGATTCCTACGACGCTCGTCTGGACGAACGTGTGAACTTTGTCCGCGTGCAGGACGATTCCATTCAGCGCATTCGTCCCGATGTCAGCATCTCTCAGTCGGATGCCCGTGATACCGGAGCGGCCACGTCCGGCGGCGTCGCGACGCTGGAACCGGTGACACTGCAGGAGACGATCGAAGAAGAGGTGCGCGAGGCGTACATCGAAATCATCAACCGCGAAGATCGCTCACTGGTCACGATTCTGGAAGTGTTGTCGCCGACGAATAAGAATGAACCGGCGCGTGGACACTACCTGACCAAACGGCTGGCAATTCTTCAGCAGCCCGTCCATCTGGTGGAACTCGACCTGCTGCGCGGTGGCCGCCGGCACAATTTCGCGCGCCCGCTTCCGCCTGGAGACTACTACGCTTATGTGTCGCGAGTTGAAAAGCGGATGGGCTGCGACGTGTATGCCTGGCCGCTGGAACGGTGTTTGCCGACCATCCCGGTACCGCTCGCCAAACCGGATCCTGATGTGCTGCTGGACCTGCAGGCGGTGTTCTCGCTGACGTACGATCGCGGTCGCTATCAACGCGCCATCGACTACGGGCAGCCGCTGACACCGACGCTCGACGAGCAGTCACGCCAATGGGCGGAATCGCTGCTGCACAACGGCTGAGGATCTTCCTGGAAATGCACGTCGCGGCAATACCTAATGCGAGCGGCAAGAACAATTCCGCCCGCGAGCCGCTGGGCGCTAGCCCCGGTTGTCTGCAACTTCGCAGTCCGGCGAGTTTCGTACGTGACCAGCTTCGTCGCGTGAGCGTCCCCGACACTGATCCACTAAACTAATGTGACATGTTTCGACTGGCGTGAATCAGCCACCGACGGACGACCGAGCTGACCAACCAAACGCAGCCGAAGCTCAGAAGGCCGACAAACTTACTGTCAGACGGCCGCGGGTCAGCGAGAATAACGACGAGAAGCGCTGTCGACAGCGTTATGGATGCCGCCGTCGCAGCTCGTTCGACTGACACAGATCGCAGCCAGATACCAAGGATCTCCGTGAACAGAACGATCGAAACCGGAATGACGACGAACTGCGAAGGTGGAGCATCGCCATAGATGTAGAGCAACCGCAGAAAACCCGGAGCCACGTAGCCGACGGCCGTGACGACTGCTCCGATACTCAGCACTCGGCAAATGCTCAGCAACACCCTGGCTTTCTTCGGCAACATGATCGTCCGCGCGACCGGCGGACAGGTTGTCACCGCGTACGGGTTCTCGGTGTTCATCTCGGCTACGACCGGATTCAGTGATCGTGACATGTCCTTCAACGTCGTTTCCTCGACAAAGCATCGGCTATTCCACCGTTCTCCGATCAACGATCGCCATCGCAACGCCTTCGATCCGGTTGTCTGCCAGCGTCACCTTGCCCGCGTTCGCGCTGATGCGGATGCCGGTGCGCTGCATCGGAGCGCGGTCGTCGCGGATCTCGTTGCCTGTGATCGTGATGTCCTTCGTCTGACCTGTCACGTCAATCGCTACACCGGCGTCGCCGCCGCTGTTCAGGATCCGGTTGTTCTCGATCACATTGCGGTTGGCCCAGAAGTCCTGACCGCGCGCGTCGTCGCGAAACAGAATGCCGATCTGCCCGCTGTTCGAAATCACGTTGTTGCGCATCACGTTATCGGTGTCGTTGTGACCGATTGATGTGCCGTACAGACGATTGCCGTCCATCGTGTTGCCTTCGGCCAAGCCGTATTTCACTCCCCAGCACCAGAACAATCCCTGATTGTTGCGTTCCATGCGATTGTTGCGAATCAGCGGACGCTGCGAACCGGAACCGGGGTGGACTCCCAGATCCGCGTTGTCGTGACTGTGGCAGTCTTCCACAACGACGTCGTGGCAGATCTGAAAACTGATGCCGTCGCCGTTGTAGTTGCGAGCCGTCACGTGCCGCATCCTGTAGCGATTGCAGTCCTGCAGGAAGATGCAGCCGCCGTAGTTGCCGTTGAAGTTCTCGTTGTTGGCGAGGTTGCCGTCGAGCGTGATGTTTTCAATGACAACATCCGACGTGTACTCGCTGGTCAGCAGCGGAAACAGTGACGAACAGGTGGGCTTTCCCGTGAGCCACAGGTTCTCGCGCAGGCCATCGTTCAGCTTGAAACGACGACCCGACTGCGCAACCAGCATGCGTTTGATCACCGTACTTCCGCCGTTGTCCGGATTGGTCGCTCGCAGCACGATGCCGTCACCGACTCGAAAATCCTTCGCGTCGCGAAGAGTGATTTCCTGATCGTACCAGTCGGAATCGTCGGCCAGTTCAACGGTGTCGGACGCGATCTTCGTGAGGACGGAATCTGCTCCGCTGCCGATCAGCCGAATCTTCGACGGCAGCACGACGGCGCTGCGCAACGTGTAGGTTCCCGGCAGAATCCGAACCGTGCCGCCGCCAAACCGAGCGACATAATCCACGGCGGCCTGCAGAACCTTGTCATCGCTGCCGACGAGATCGCCCGATTTTTCACCGACGGTGATGGTCAGCCGTTCGTCCCAGTTCGGTTCGAACCGATTGTCACCATCCGTCGCGCGAGGATTCGTCACCGGCGGCCGGCCATCGGCGAACAAGCGGGGCGAGCCAGCGGACGCTGCGACAAGGGCGGTGCAGTTCGCGAGAAAACGACGGCGGCTGGAGTGATGGGTATTCATGAGCGAATGGCTTGAAAATGACGAGATGCAGGAGCGTTAAACGTCGGGCAGCGTCCAGTCCTCAAACAACAGTCCTGGTACGCGTTCGAAATCCACGGTGTTGCGGGTCAACAGCGTCATGTCATTGGCGATTGCGATGGAAGCAATCCGCAGATCCATCGTGCCGACGCGAATCTTCTGCTTTCGAAAATCGGAGCAAATCTCTGCTGCCGCCTCGTCAAACGGCAGGAGCTGATAGCCGGAGAATGCCTTCAGGAGTTTTTCAAATCGAGCGTAACCAAGCACGAGATTCTCACGATCGTCTGCCTTGTTCAGATAGGCATTCCACCCCTGGAACTGCTCATGAAACGAAACAATCGAAACCCAGAAGTCAGCTTCGTCGCACTCATCAAGCCGTGAAACAAGATGCGAAGTCGATCGGCCGTTGTCACGCTGCAGCAACGAAAGATGATCGGTATCAAAGACGAACATGGTTAATCCTGGTGTTCGTCGCCCGAGTCTGGCGGC
Organism: Planctomycetaceae bacterium; assembly: GCA_041398785.1. NCBI lineage: Bacteria > Pseudomonadati > Planctomycetota > Planctomycetia > Planctomycetales > Planctomycetaceae > Planctomycetaceae bacterium. Next base: position 136,324 of record JAWKUA010000012.1, read on the forward strand.
AGTTCCGCGTCGCGGATTTCCTTCCCAAGCCGGACGATCTCATCGAACACCGGATCATCGCGGAACTGACCCCGCATTCTTGAGATCCAGCCCGTTCCCGAACCGCTATTCAGTTGTGACTTGATCTGTTCGACTTCCCGTTCGACTTGCTCCAGTCGTTTTTCGATCGCTTGTTCCGACATTTCCGTTCTCCTGTTTTCTGAGATCTCCGGTGAATCACGCCAGAATCTCTTTCACCACCCGACCATACACATCCGTCAGACGGAAATCGCGGCCGTGGTGGGGGTGGGTGAGCTGTTCGTGATTCAGTCCCAGCAGGTGCAGCATCGTCGCGTGCAGGTCGTGCAGGTGGACGCGACCGGAAACCGGACGATAGCCAAGATCGTCCGTGTCGCCGTACACGAAACCTGGTTTGACTCCGCCGCCGGCCAGCAGCGTGCAGAAGCTTTCCTGCTGGTGTTCTCGTCCATGAACGTCAATCGGCGACGTTCCCGACAGGTCCTGACTCCAGTACGTTCGCCCGAATTCGCCGGAAATCAGCACCAGCGTTTCATCCAGCAGGCCGCGCTGCTTCAGATCGTGCAGCAGGCCGGCGATAGGTTTGTCCGAACCACCGCACGAACCGGGCAGCGCTCCGCGAATGTTGCCGTGGTGGTCCCAGCCGCCCATCGTCACCTGCACGAAACGAACTCCGGCTTCGCTCAGCCGCCGAGCCATCAAACACGCCTTGCCGTTGCGGTCCGTCGGTCCTTCCCCGATGCCGTACATCTGGTGTGTCGTCGATGTTTCGCCGGAGAAATCGACCAGTTCCGGTGTCTCTGCCTGCATCCGAAACGCCAGTTCGAAGGATTCGATGATGCCTTCCATCTGGCGATCCGTTTCTACGCGCTGCAGCAGGCGATTGTTCATGCTCTGCAGGAAATCCAGGCGACGCCGCTGAGTCGCCTCGTCGGTACTCGTGTCGCGCAGGTTGGTGATGGGAAGATCCCGTTCGCTGCCCGGAACGCGCAGCGGCGTGCCCTGATGAATGGCCGGCAGAAAGGACGAGCCATAGGTTCGGACATCTCCGGGAGGATGAATTGTCATGAAGCTGGGAAGGCTTTCGTTTTCTGTTCCCAGACCGTAACTGATCCACGCTCCCATCGACGGCCGCGCTTCGGCGATGTGACCGGTGTGGAACTGCAGTGATGCCGGAGCATGCGCCTTGTTGTCCGCCACCATCGCTCGCAGCAGGCACAGTTCATCCGCAACGCCCGACAGGTGGGGCAGCAGATCGGACATCATCATTCCCGACTGCCCGCGCGGGCGGATCGGCGCGACGGGAGCCATTGGCAGAAACTGAGCGACTCCGACACGAATCTGACCATCGCCTGCCACCGGCGATTCGATGGCCGTGCCGTGGCGTTTGGTGATGGCTTCCTTCGGAGCGAACAAATCCGCCTGCGACGGGCCGCCTTCGAGAAACACAAAGATCACGCGTTTCGCCCGGCCTGCTGAATGCGGCGGATGAACGGCCAGAGGATTCGCGGCTCGAGCAATTCCGGCCATCATGCCGTTCAGTGCGAGACCTCCAAAGCCGCACGCGGCGGTGTGAAGAACCTGTCGCCGTGTCTGTTGGAATTTCATGGAGTGGGTCCTATCAGAGCAGAGTCAGACTAACGCTGCACTCGGTTTTCAAAGTGACCTGACGACAAGTCTGCGAGCTGTATTGCACCTCTCCCCGGCGAAGCCGAGGGGGAGGTCGGACGAGCGGAGCGAGGTCCGGGAGGGGGTGTCGACCGTGCGATCGACGTTCTGGCGATGCAGGTTGACCAGCGTGTGCCATGGCCCTCCCCCGAACATCGCTTCGCTTGTTCGACCCCTCCCAACGCCTGCGGCGGGAGGGGTGGTTGGTGTTGTGTTTGTATGTTTGAAACGGGCGCAGTGCTGATTTGGCATGGCTCAGCTCATAGTCTCATCAGAAATTCGTTGGATACGAGGATGGCTCGGCACAGTTCGGTCCATGCGTCCTCTGCCGGGTCCGCGGAAGTGTTTAGAAACGCGGCTGCGTCGTGTTGTTCTGCGTCGGTGATTGGTCGATTCAGAACCGTCAGCCAGAGCAGTGACAGGCGCTCACTTCGGTCGTCTGTCTGTTGCCTTATCGTTTCGCTGACTGCCGCGGCGTGATCTTTTACTTCGGCACTGTTCATCAGGAACAGAGCCTGCGTCGGCACTGCCGTGATTGATCTGCGTCCGCTGAACTGTGACGGCTGAGGGAAGTCGAACACGTTGCGCAGTTCGCCCGGTCCCGGCTGAGCGATCGATCTCAGAATCGGCAAATAAACCGTGCGCTGATATTCCTGATCGGGCCGCCATTTGTTCAAGCGGAAATGCGGCGGATTGACGTCGGCCGGATTGAGGCCGCCGACGTTTTCCACGAACTCCAGCGGCATCGCGGAACCGCCGCTGGACGAAATCAGCCGGCCGCTGACCAGCAGCATCGCATCGCGAATCGCTTCGGCGTCGAGACGAAAACGATTCATCCGCCACAACAGCCGATTGTCCGGATCAACGACATACGCCTGATCGTTGTGCGCACTGCCGAGCGAATACGTGTGACTGAGCGTGATGTCGCGAATGAGCTGCTTCTGTGACCAGCCGCTTTCGGTGAACTGCGCGGCCAGATGATCGAGCAGCTCCGGATGCGACGGTGTCTCTCCCGGCCGGCCAAAGTAGTCCACCGTGCGGACAATTCCTTCGCCGAACAGCTTCTGCCACATGCGATTGACCGCGACGCGCGCCGTGAGCGGGTTGTCGGCGCGAGTAATCCATTCGGCCAACTCCCGTCGTCCGCTGGTTCCGTCGGCGATGTCCGGTCGTTCTTCGGAAATGACCTGCAGGAACCCTCGCGGGACCGCATCACCGAGTGCCCGCGGGTTGCCGCGAATCGTCACGCGCATATCGTCCGGATGCTCGACGTCGCGGACACCATGCACTTTCGGAACAGTGGGAGCGAAGAACTCAGCGTGCTGGATCTGAGCATCCAGTTGACCGACGCGGGCAGCCGCGTCGGCTCGTTCCTTTGTCAGCGGAGCACGTTCCTCATCGGACAGTGAGGCTGCGTTGAGCTGCCTGTCCAGCTCGGCGATGCGATCTGCATGCTGCTGCCGTTCCCGACGCAACTCCGCGAGTTGCTCGGCGTGAGCGGCTTCCTGCGTCTTTCGTTCGGATTTCTGCTGCTCGGTCTCCGGCAGGTCGATTATGTTCACATCGCTCCACACTCCGCGATCGGTTTTAAAGACCGTCGACGTGCCGTGGAAGAACCCGGCCATCGCGTAGTAATCCGTCTGCGCGATCGGATCGAACTTGTGATCGTGGCAGCGAGCACAGTCGATCGTCATGCCCAGCATCGCCTTGCTGACCTTGGTCAACTGCTGATCGACGATGTCGACCAGCAGCTTGGCTTTGTCGGATTCGACGATTTCGATATCGCCGAGCACCAGGAAACCCGTGGCTGTGATTCCGGCCGCGCGCGCTTCGACGGTGTCGTAGTCCAGCAGATCGCCGGCCACCTGTTCCCGCAGAAACTGGTCGAACGGTTTGTCATCATTGAAGGAATCGATGACGTAGTCGCGGTACTTCCACGCGTGTTGAGCGAAGACGTTGTTGGATGTGCCGATCTGATCCGCGTACCCGACCAGATCCAGCCAGTGCCGCCCCCATCGTTCGCCGAATGCCGGGGAATTCAGTAGTCGATCAACAACGGCGGCTTTCGCATCGGGCGATTCGTCAGCGATGAAGTTGTGGATTTCCTGGACCGTCGGAGGTAGTCCCGTAAGATCGAAGCTGACGCGCCGCAGCCAGGTGTAGCGGTCCGCGTCATCAACGGGTTTCAGGCCGGCGGCGTCAAGTCGCGCGAGAACAAAGCGGTCAATGTCGTTCGACGGCCAGTGCGGATCAGCCGTCGCCGGAGCAGGAACTGCGCTGACGGGTTGAAACGCCCAGTGCTGGCGGCCGGCTTCGATGTCGATTCCGCCGGATGCAATCGAGTTCGGCGCGACTCGCGGGTCGTGCGCCCCGTCGGCGACCCAGCGTTCGAGCCGCCGGATGAGTTCGTCGGACAGCCGTCCGGATGGCGGCATTTCGAGGCCTTCGTACCGCACGGCACTGATCAGCAGGCTGTCATCCGGTTTTCCGGGGACGATCGCCGAGCCGGAATCACCGCCGGTTTCCCAGCCGCCGCGCGAATCCAGCACCAGCCCGCCCTGAGCTTTCTTCGCGTCGTGACTGTGACATTCGAAGCAGTGTTCCTTCAGGATCGGCAGCACATCGCGCGTGAAGGCAGCGTCGCGCGCGGCCGCTTCGGCTGTTGCAACATCGTCGCAGCGGGTCTCGTCCAGTGCCGGGGGGGCAGCGGTGGCTACCAGAATCGCGGCAATTACTTTCAGCCGACGGAAACCGCAAACAAGTCGCACGTTCATTTGTGCCTTCCATCTACAGGACCGGACGGACATCGTGCAGGTTAATCTGGAATTCTGCACAAAGAAATCTCAAGGCTGCTGAATTCGTTATGACTACCGTTGAATCCGACCGCAATTTCAGCGCTAATTATGGCTGCATCAACGCACTCGGCCTGCGGTCGTCCTGACCGCCCCTGCCATGCCGAATCCCACCCCGGACGGATGATGTTATGAGTTCCACAGCCTCGCTTCTGTGGCGGTTTGTGTTGGTCGTTATCGCGGGCCACGCGATCTCGTTCGCCGACGATCCGCCGCTGCACTTACTTGTCGATCAGCGGCTGGCTCCCGTTTCCGGCATCGACGCTCCACAGTGTTCAGACGCGGAATTCCTGCGTCGCGTATCGCTGGATCTGATCGGGATGCCGCCCGGTCCGGACGAAGCACGCGCATTCATCGATGACACCGCGCCGGACAAGCGTGAACGGCTGATCGACCGGCTGCTGGAGTCCGTCCATTATCCCCGGCACATGGCTTCGGTGCTGGACCTGATGCTGATGGAACGGCGAGCCAACACTCACGTTTCCGCCGATGAATGGCAGGCGTGGCTGGTGAAGTCCGTTCGGGACAACAAGCCGTGGAACGTATTGGCCAGAGAACTGCTGTCTGCCGACGGCGAAGATCCGGCGACTCGGCCGGCCGCCAGGTTCATGCTCGACCGTGCGGCTGAATCGCATCTGCTGACCCGCGATATCGGACGCGTTTTCTTCGGGCGAGACCTGCAGTGTGCTCAGTGTCACGACCATCCGCTGGTCGACGATTACCTGCAGGCCGACTACCACGGGCTGCTGGCATTCGTTGCCGCAAGTTCTCTGCAGACGCTGAAAGAAGGTGACAAGGAAAAAACCGTGCTGGCGGAAAAGGCCGGCAGCGACGCGTCGTTCAAATCCGTGCTGATGGGGATTCCGCATCGCACGGGAGCCCGTCTGCCCGATGGCGTCTCGGTTCAGGAACCGTTCCTTCTGCCCGGCGAGGAATACAAGACCGCTCCGGCGGACAACGTGAAATCCGTTCCTCAGTTTAGTCGGCGGTTGAAGCTGGCAGAAACCGCGACGGATGGTTCCAACATCGCATTCAACGAAAACATCGCCAACCGGCTTTGGGCGCACATGTTCGGGCGAGGCCTCGTGCATCCGCTCGACCTGCACCACGCTGACAATCCCGCGACGGATCCTGAGCTGCTGCGGCTGCTGGCGGAACAATTCGTTACCATGAACTTCGACATCAGGGCGTTTTTGAAGCAGCTTGCGATGACGAAAGCCTATCAGCGAGGGTTCGACGCTCCGGCTGATCCTCTGACTGTCGCGGCTGAGGCTGCCGAGCTTGCCGCTGCGCTTTCGCAGAACCTTCCGTCCGCGGAAGAACAGGCGAAGCAGTCCGCGAGTGAATACGCCGCGTTGACGGAGGCCTGGTACGCCGCGGAAGCCGTGGCTCTGCCTGTTGCGACGGAAGTCGACACGGCTCGCAATCAGTATGCGGAAGCCAGGAAGAAGCTGGACGAAGCAACGACCGCGCTTGTTGCCGCGAAGGCCGGATTGACGGCGAAGGAGTCCGCCGCGACTGCGCTGCAGCAGGCCGTCACCGCGCTGGAACAGGCGGCGCAGGCAATTCCGGGTGATGCAGAAATCACCGACGCCACAAAAAAGCTGACCGCGAAGCTGCAGCAGGCGAAGGCTGAGATTCCCGGTCTGACGAAGTCCGTCGAAGAACTCACCGCCGCGCTGGCTGCTCCGACGGAAGCGCTGACGAACGCGAAGCCACCGCTGGACGCCGCTGTGGCCAGGCTGGCTCCGCTGAACGCCGCCGTGCTGGACGCCGAACAAAAGATGCTGGTGGCTCGCCGGCGCGCTGCGGTCCACGCGGGAGCCGTCAGGTCACTGCAACAGCGGCTGGAAACCGCAAACCTGATTGCTCAGCTTCCGGTCACGCAGCAGGCGATCGTCGCTGCCCGTCAGATGGTGGCCGATCGTGAAGGCGACGTCGCCGCGGCGCAGCAACAGCTTTCCGAATATGCCGCCGTCGTGTCAAAGGCTGAAGCGAATGCCAGTGCCGCCGCGGAACCGGTCGCCGCGGCACAGGCCGTTGTCACTGCTGCTCAGGGGGAACATAACAAACGCGTGGCCGAAGCGAGTTCCATCGCTGCCGCCTTTACGTCCGCCGACGCCGCAAGGCAGAAGATACCGGACGACGCCGTCCTGACCGAAGTTGCCGCGAAACTTCAGGAACGAAAGGCCGTTGCGGAATCGCTGACCGCTGAAACACAAAAGAACGTCGCCGCGGCGCTGGCCGAACAACAGGCGGTCGCCGATGCCGTCGCCGCCGTTCAGCAGGAACTCAGCGCCGTCCGCGCAGAACGCGATGTTCGGCAACAGGCCGTCGATAGCGCTGCCGAAAGTCTTGTCGCCGCCCGGGCCGAAGTTGAAGCCCGGACCGCGGAATTCGAAACGTCACTGGCTTCGCTCACGGACCGCTGGACGAAAGACTTTACGGTCTCGTCGCTGAAGCCGCTGACGCCGGAACAGATGTGCTGGACAATCTTCAAAGTCACAGGAGTCTACGACGCGTACTGGGCCGCCGAAGTCGCCGAACTCGATAAGTCGAGTCCTCTGACCGACGAGCAGAAGCAGGATCCCGCTGCGATTGCCGCTCGTGACATCGAACTGGAACAGCGCACGTTCGACAAGCTGAAGGGCAACGTCGGCACGTTCGTCACGTACTACGGAGCCGCCGCGGGACAGCCGCAGACAGATTTCTTCGCGACCGCCGATCAGGCTTTGTTCGCCGCCAACGGAGGTTCCATCAACAGCTGGGTCAGCCCCGGCAACACGGCCACGAATCGAGTCATTCAGCAGAATGATCCCAAGCTTGCCGCCGAAGCTCTGTACCTCAGCGTCCTGACGCGACTGCCGACCGAAGAAGAAACCGCCGACGTTGTCAATTATCTCGCCGCTCGCGAAAGTGACCGGCCCGTTGCCTCACAGGAACTTGTCTGGGCTCTGCTGAATTCCGCGGAATTCCGTTTCAACCATTAACTATCGACCAGGAAACATCCCATGCGGGTCAACTACGCTTGCCGGTCTTCAGATCATCACATTGCTCGACGGCAGTTTCTGGGAACCTGTGCCGCCGGAGCCATCGCCGGCGGGCTGGGCGTATTTTCCAACCCGGCCATTGCTGAGCAGCTGCGTTCGGACCAGAAACGCATCGTCGTGTTCAACATGCACGGCGGACTCAGCCAGTTGGAAAGCTGGGATCCGAAACCCGGCACCGACACGGGCGGGCCGTTTCGAGCCATCCAGACTTCGGTCCCAGGAATTCAGATCTGCGAGCTGTTGCCTCAAACCGCGATGCAGATGCAGCACCTGTGCCTGGTGCGCGGCGTTAACACCAGCGAGGACGATCACGGCAAGGGAACCTACATGATGCTGACCGGCCGCCGTCAGACGCCGGCTGCCGACTATCCGCAGATCGGCGCCGTCGCGGCGAAGGCGCTGACTCCGACCGACAGTTCGCTTCCCGGACATATCCTGATTACCCCCGGCGGCAGCGGCGGTCGAGGCAATGACGCGGCGTATCTGGGACCAAAGTATTCCAGTGTTTCGCTGGGCAACGGCAACCCGCCGCAGAACAGCAGCCGGCCGGACAACATGACGGAATCGTCCGACACCGCGCGGCAGGACTTTCGTCGAAGGATCAACGAACGATTTCTCAACCGCCGTCGCACGGCCGTTACCGAAGCGTTCACGAATTCGTACGAACAGGCCGAGCAGTTGATGAAGCAGCGCGACGTGTTCGACGTTACGAAGGAACCGGAAAAAGACAACGACCGCTACGGCCGGCACGATTTCGGCCGGCACTGCCTGCTGGCTCGCCGGCTGCTGGAACAGGGCATCACGTTCGTCCAGCTTTCGCACTCCAACTACGACACGCATAACGAGAACTTCAATTTCCACATCGAGCAGCTTGGCGAATTCGATCAGTCGTTTTCGTGTTTCGTCGCGGACCTGGCGGATCGCGGAATGCTGGACAGCACGCTGATTGTTGTGCTGTCGGAATTCGGCCGCACACCGAATATCAACCAGTACTACGGCCGGGATCACTGGTCGAAGGCGTGGTCGGTCTGTCTGGCCGGATGCCGCAGTCCTCGCGGGGCCGTCTACGGCAAGACCAACGCCAACGGGACGGCCGTTGAAGAAGGCGAAGTGAATCACGGGCAGTTGTTTCACACGTACCTGCAGTCGGCGGGAGTCGATTCGACCGGTTCGTTCGACATCGACGGTCGGCCCACGCCCATCGCCGATCCGTCCGAATACGCCGTGACCGAGCTGCTGACCTAATTTCGGCCCGTCGCACCTGACCCCAAAAGGACCTTTCATGGACATCCCGGCCGGCTTTGATCCCGCACAGGCCCACGTGGTTTCGCAGTGGAAGCACGATCGGCCGCTGAACGCGTGCCGCTTCGATCCGGGCGGCAAATTCGTGTTCTGCGGTTCCGAAGACGCCGTGGTCGAACGGTTTCTGCTCAGCGATGGAACCAGGACTCTGCTAAGCGGCGGCCACGAAACCTGGGTACGCGCGCTTGCGTGTACGAAAGACGGAACTCAGGTCGTCAGCGGCGGATGCGACGGCAGGTTGTCGTGGTGGGAAACCACCGGTGATGCTCCGGCGCTGATTCGATCAGTCGAAGCTCACCACGGCTGGATTCGTTCACTGGATATCAGCCCCGACGGCACACTGCTGGCCAGTGGAGGCAACGACAACAAGGTGCGGCTGTGGAACGTCGCCGACGGCACTCCGGTGCGCGACTTCATCGGCCACGAACGTCATGTGTATTCCGTGGCGTTTCATCCCGGCGGCGAATTCCTGCTCAGCGGCGACCTGATCGGCAGCCTGAGACAATGGGATATCGCCTCCGGCAGCGAAGTGCGTGCGTTCGATGCGAAGGTGCTGCATTCGTACAACGGCGGCCAGCGAGTCGACTTCGGCGGCATTCGAGCCATCGCTGTCAGCCCCGACGGCAAATGGCTGGCCGCCGGCGGTCTGCACAAGGCATCGAACCCGCTGGGAGCGATCCACGAACCGATCGTCGCATTGTTCAACTGGGAAACCGCGGCTCTGGAAAAACAGCAGATCGCGGAAGGCATCGCTCAGGGAGTGATCTGGCGATTGAAATGGATGGCGGACGGTTCATTGATGGGCCTCAGCGGCGGCGGCAACGGCGGATTCCTGCTGTTCTGGAAACCTGATGCCGAAAAGGACCACTTCCGTTTTCAGCTTCCGAATCTCGCCCGCGACATGGACGTGCATCCCGACGGCCTGCAGGTCGCCACCGCCCACTACGACCGCCACGTCAGAATCACACGCCTGGCTGCGAAGATTGCGTAGCGCCTTCTGGATGTCGAGCGCGGGGTACGCGTAAGCAGGTTGCGGGACGGCGACGGGCAATCCAACTTCGGATTTGCACCGCTTCGTCTCCGGTGGTCCATTGCAGAGGGCCGCCACAATCAGGGCGGATTCAATCTCCTGCCCGTACGACGTGAGGAGTGATCCTGCGATTGCGGCCATCGTGAGCTGCCCGTTCACGGCATGTCGCTCCGGGCTGCCCGGTCATTTGCTATCCAGCGGCGTTCGCAGCCAGGCGATCAGGTCGGCCAGTTCCTGAGGCTGAAGGACCTTTTCCAGTTCTTCCGGCATCAGCGACGTGCCGGAATTTCGCAGGAGTTCGATTTCCGATCGCGCCAGCGTGTGTTGTTTTCCATCCGCCAGTTTCAGCGTCACGCTGTTGGATGTTTCCGCGGCCAGCAGACCGGACAGGACGAGTCCGGAATCCAGCACGCAGGTGTAGCGCTGAAAACCGGGAAGGATTTCCGCATTCGGGTCGAGAATGCTGATGAGCAGCTTTTCGGGCGGATGAGCGATCACGGTAGCGAGGTTCGGGCCGACGTCGTGGCCTTCGTCGCCTCGACGGTGGCACGTCGCGCAGGCTCGTGTGAAGACGGCCCTGCCGCGCGCCGCATCGGCTGGCAGTGTCAGCACGGATCGATACTCGTCCAGCACTTTGGCTCGCGTCGGACTGCCGACGGTGTTCAATATCGCGGCGGCTTTCTGAGCGATCGTCGGTGACGGATGCTTAAGCAGCAGCGCTCGGCGAGCGGGGTCGAGACTGCTTGCCGGGATTTCGCTGGCTTCGATGCGCTGCAGCAGATCTTCCGTCCATTCACTGTGCGACAGCCACAGATCGAGCGCCTGATCTCGCAGAACCGGACTGAATTCCGGGAACGCGGCGGCCAGCAATTGTGTGATTCCGTCGCCCCTGCATTCGCCCAGTGCGGTCAGTGCCAGCGCCTGGTGTTCCGGAGCGATCTGCGGACGCAGCCAGTCCGCGAGATGCTCCAGTCCTTCTTCGTGATGCGATCCGATGATGCCCAGCAGCGACGCGGCGGCGATTCGATCTTCAGCCGATTGGTTCTCATCGACGGCCAGAACCTGCGCCTTGTGCAGAAGCGTCTTCTGCTCCGCGGCAAAGTCCTCCATCAGTGAATCATCACGGTCTGCTTCAAACGACAGCGGCAGATTCGTTTGCCTCATCGTATTCAGCAGGCTCATTGTTTCGCGAATCGCGTCGGCGACGGGAAGCGAATGCGCTGCATGGAACATCGCGACCGCCGTACCGGTATCTTCGGCGCCCAGCGCCATCCGCAGCAGCGGTTCGCGATAGGCGTCTCGCATGCGACGATCGGCCTTTAGAATCGCGGATGACAGAGCTTCCGCGTGTGGCAGAGCGGAACTCATCACGGCCGCGACGAAGAACGGTTCATCGGCGTTGTTCACGGCGAGTCGCGCGAGAGCGTCGCTGGCTGCGTCGTTTGCCGGCCATGATCCGAGACTCAGCGCCAGTTGCAGCCGGACTTTCGCTTCGGGATCGTCCACGAGTTTTGTTGCAGCAGCCAGAACCTGCGTGTCATTCGGAAAATCTTCGGCGATGCGTACGGCGTTTTCGCGGACGCGCGGATGAGCGTCTTCCAGCGCGACAACGAGTGACTCCGGCGAAAGTTCTTCCAGTACGTGCAGCGTCCACAGTGCCTGAACACGCGTCTGTGGACGATCGTTCGAGCGCACGAGTTCTTCCAGCAGTGGAACTGCCGCAGAATCGCCCTTCCACAGCAACAACTGTTGTGCCTTGTCACGCTGCCAGTCGTTGGGTGAATCGAACGCCGCCACGAGTTCCTTCGTGTCCAGCGATGACAGACGCGCGACTTCGCGTCGCGCCGCAGCGTCAGGAACAACTCGGTAAATGCGGCCTCGATCTTCACCGAGCCGATAATGAGGCAACAGTTCCGCCTTGCCGTTTTCGGGCAGCCATTCGGGATGTTCGATCATGTAGCGGTACATGTCGGCGACCCACAACGCTCCGTCCGGTCCCGTGCGAACCATCACCGGACGGCACCAGCGATCTTCGCTCGCGAAGAAATCGTGTTCTTCTTCGCCGGGTGCTCGATGAGCGACATAGCTGATGCCGTCGTCGTTGAGCACGTTGTGCTGCACCAGGTTGTGGAACGGTTCACACGTGAACGCGTGCAGAGAATCGCCGCTGCCGAACAGGCGATCGTCGTTGTAGATCATGCCTCCGCAAGCCGACGTAAAGCGGCCGGACTGTTCGAACGAGTGGTAGCGTTTTTCGAGCGAACTCGCGGGGAACACGGGCGGACTGCCGGGACCGACCACGTGCATCAGCGGAATGGGAGTCGGCACATGCGGGTTTCGCGTTGAGTAGCGATCCGGCAGAACGTAGTGCCACAGCGGAGCAGCGTTCTGTGTGCCAAACCAGTGTCCCCACGGATCGCGATTGCGGCCAAACTGCGTCGGCCCGGATTCCGGTTCGATGGCTCCCGTGTCCGGCTGAAAGCGAAAGTCGCGGCTGCCCAGCGGCAGTCGTGATCCCGTGCGAGTCGATTCGATGTGTGTGTCTTTGCCGTAATTCGCGTGATGTCCTCCGTTGGCGCAGTAAACCCAGCCGTCGATTCCCCAGCGCAGGCCGTTGACTCGCAGTTGCTGGTTGCCTTCGTTGAAACCTCGCAGCAGCACTTCGTGATCGTCGGCGGTGCCGTCGCCGTCGGTGTCGCGGAGAAACAAAATCTCCGGCGCGGCGGAAATGAGGATTCCATCGCGCCAGGTCAGAATGCCGTTGGGGAAGTTGAGTCCGTCGGCGAAGAGCCGGCTCGTTTCATAGCGACCGTCATTGTCGCGATCTTCGAGCACTCGCACGCGGCCTCCGGGTTGTCCCTGGCCGTCCATGCCGAGCGGATAATCGGCCATTTCAACAACCCACAAACGCCCGTCGGCGTCCCAGTCGAAAGCCACGGGATCGAGCACCTGCGGTTCGGAGGCGACAAGTTCCACACGAAAGCCGTCCGGCACGTGGATGGTGTCGAGCGATGCGGAAGGTTCGGTGGGTTGCGGCTCGCGAGACTCCGCAACGCGCGACGCCTGCCAGAATGCTGCGATTTCCGTCGGCGAGATCGGTCGATCGAATACCGCGATTTCGTCGAGTTTGCCCTGCAGCCCTTTGCCGAAGACGAATTCACTGCTGTTGGAAGACGCCGTTGTGGTCCTGAGTTCCGGAGTGTCCGCTCCGTCGATGTGAACTCGCACTTCCGCGCCGTCGCGAATGAGCACCGCGAAGTGCCAGTCGTCGGCGGGCAGTTCGGCGCTTGATGTTGCTTCGTCGAGCATCAACGTCACGCGATGATCGGCGCTCTGGCGACACGCGAGCGATTCGCCTCCCGGGCCGGTCAGTAACGTACCCGAACGTTCACTGGCTCCCGATTTTTCTCCCAGCCAAAACCAGAATGCAACGGAATAGGTATCGCCGAGAGTGTCGAGCGACGCGCGCAGATCGCCGCCGGCCAGATGGATCGATCGGTTGAGCTGATTCGGGCCGGAGAATGCGGATGGTGTCAATTCTTCGCCGGTGCCGGCTCCCGTGCCCGTGGCGACTCCGGGAAGATACCACGCGAAACCGGGACTCAGCTTCGCGGCGGGCGCGCCATCGACGGCGCTGCGTGCCGTGTTTCCGTCTTCGTCGTTGAGTCGCCAGTAACCGCGAGGTTCGGCGGACAGAATCGCTTCCGCGTACGGGCCGTGTTCGTCGGTCATTGTGCGGCGCGTTTTGCCAGTGACTTCTTCGAGTGCTGCGGTGAGCGCTTCCACGATCTTCGGTTCGGCCTGAACTTCCAGCCCCGCCGTGCGAGCCGGCCAGGTGGTGTAGCCTCCGAGTTGATGCTGCTCGGGAGGCGGGATGTAGCCTTCCGCTCCGTTGGCCAGTTCGATGTTGAAGTGCATCGCCGCCGGCGATCGGCCTTTCAGCTTGAGTCCCGTGAGCGCGTAGACTTCGTTGGGCAGCGTGGCGATCGTGAGGTCGCCGATGCGCAACGCCTGCAGAACGACTTCGGTGCGCTGGCGTTCATGCAGGATCTGCGCTTCGTTGGCGTAGACTTCAGGAAGGCTCTTCGGCAGATCGTTTTCAATCTGTGCCGCGATTGGCTTCGCCCATGCAAGTCGATCGGCGTCGGGAACGCGATAGTTCAGCGCCAGTCGTTTTTCGACCATCGCCAGTGTGACGGAATCGCGATACTCGATCGTGTCGATCGCGCGCTTGGCGTAGTCGGCAACGGCGGAACTGTACTCCTCGCTGGTAATGTCTTTCTGCGCGGCACCGTAATCCATCCACATCAGATCGCCGCTGGTTCCCTGAGACATCGCGCAGACGAAGGGTCCGTTGCCGTCGCCGGGTTGTCCGAGCCGATTCGCGATGTTCCGGCAGAACTGACCGAAGTAGTCGGCGGAAACGGGCGTGGACCGGAAGTAGTGCTGCGAATAATTTGCCAGAACGGCCAGCGGCGTTCCGTCGGTTGTCTGCACGGAAATCACGGACAGCGCGGGATCAACGGGTCCGGACGGTCCAATGATATCCGCGCTGAGATACCCCGGATGCATGTGGGCTCGACCGGTCGCATTCCCGAACGGATCGACGATCAGTTTCTCCGGCCGACGAATCCAGCGCCGATTGTGCGTGTGTTCCCAGTCGTGGATCGACGCCCATCCGATGCGCGCGGGCTGCAGGTTGTCGACGGCGTCCGCGATGGCATCGGCAATCTGAGCGGGCAGTCGAGCGGCATAGTCTTCGTCCTGCCGCGTCCCCAGACACCCCATCGCCGCCGGAGCGGAATGCGTGTGCGTGGCGCAGACGAGCATGCGATCGGTGGGAATTCCGGTTCGTTCACTGGCCTGCTGTTTGGCGTCGTCAATGAGCGACTGCGGCATCATGCAGGTATCAACAACGGCGATGGCGATTCTTGTTGTGCCGTCATCGAAGGCAAAGCTGCGAACGAACAGCGGATCGCTGATGTTGCTCGTTTGGGATTCGAGAAACATCCCGGCGATGATGGCAGGCAGATCGACAGGCGTAATATCGATCGTGGCCGTGCCGGCTCGGAACGGCGGCGGGTTGGGATTCGGCTGTTGACCGAAGCAGGGCAGGGCAGCCGTGAGTGTGAACACAAGGCAGAGGTGAGCGAGACGGTTTCTCATGTTGTGAACAATCCTGCAGGCCGTACGAATCATCAGACGTTGTTTGATGATAACCGGATTCCTGCGGAATGTAGTCGGTTGCGGGTTGCTTGCCGCGCGACGTGAGTCCGCTTTCGTGTGCTTCGACGGCTGTGATCGCGGACTGACGTCGCGCGGCTCGCTTCGCGGAGCGACGGGGGCGCAGTTCTTTTTCCTGGGCGGCGCGACGGGGGTCACGCGTCGGCCTGGCCGGTTTCCAGGACCTGGATTTCTTCCTGGATCAGTTTCCGGACCTGATTCTTGGCGGTGTAGACCGAAGCCACGGGCATGTTGAGTCGCGTTGCAGCCTCTTTGCCCGTGACCTGGTCCACCGCCGTCAGTCTCCATGCGGCGAAGCGGTCTTCGGTGACTCGCCGCTGAACACGGATCGCCGCTTCTTCGAAGAGTTCAATATCGAACGCGTCGTTCAGTCGAGCGGACAGGTCGTTTCGGGCTTCCGCGGTGTCCAGAGCCTGGCGCATGCCATCCCGGTGGCCAGCCGTCGGGTCGGATCGGCGGTCTCGCCAGAAATCAGCCAGCGCGTTCTGTGTGATTCGCCGCAGCCAGCCGCGAAAACTCTGGCTCGCGTCGTAGTCAAACGTTCGCAACTGACGGGCGAGTTTCGCCAGAACCTCCTGAGTGACGTCGTCGGCATCGACGTGCTGTAATCGCCGGGCGAGGCACCACGCGTGGATTCGGGGTCCGTAGCGGTTGACGAATTCGTCCCACGCCTGCTGATCCTGGTCCTGACGCCTGAGTTTCATCAGCAGGCTGACGCTGGTTTGGGATTCGTCAATGTTCATGCGGCCTGACGTTGTCGATGTACTGCTTTTTGCTGCGGTCCGGAGGTCTTTGGTCAATTCCGCGAAAAATCGAAAATCAGTCGCAGGTTTGGCTGCGCTGGCCGGTAACAGGTTACAGGGAGACGTTGGCCGTTCCGAGGGACGTTTCGGCATTCGACCGCGCGATGGAAAAGTTGCCGCGGGGCTGACCGTCTGACTCAGGGCACTGGAGAGGCTCTCATGGTCCGCGCGCCGAGTGCAGTGCGGGGGAATTGTCATCTGCCACGCGCCGAAGTCCCGGGAGAGAAGTCACGTGTTGCACACAAATCTGCGACGGACGTCGCCGCGAGGTCCGATTCGATTGCTGTGGGATACCTGGTTCGGCCGCAGCCGCCGTGTTGTTCGGCGCCGTCGAGGCAGGCCGGATTCAGCAAGTGCCGAAACGCTCGAAACGCGAACTCTGCTGGCAGCGCAGGTGGTCACACCGGACGCAGCCGCGCAGACGGTTGCTCCGGGCAATTCGTTCGCCTTCGACGCGATGTATTCCACAGCCGATCCGCAAGGCGCTCAGTACACCGGCCTGGCGCTGCGAATGCACTACGATTCGACGCAACTGACGTTCGACGGGCTGACCAATACTCTGGCGGCGGGGCTGGACTCACAGCAGGACCTGCCCGACGCCGGTGATCTCGACAACGACCCTTCCACGGATCGGTTTGTCGTGGTCCTGTGGTTCGACATCAGCGGGACGTGGCCGGCCGGCGTGACTCAGCCCGCCCGGTTATACACGGCGGCCTTCACGACTGCCGCAGGCTACACCGGCACACAGATCAATTTCACGGCGGAAACTGCGGCGGACGTGGAGTTCCAGTCGACGTCCGTGACGGTCGCGGAAAGCACCGCGTCGCTGGATGTCGATGCGAACGGAAACGCCGACCTGTTTACCGATGGAATCCTGATCGCTCGCTATCTTGTCGGATTCACCGGTCAGAACCTTGTCCGAAATGCCATCGGCAGTGGTGCCACACGAACCGCTCCGGCCGAGATTTCTGCGTTTCTGGAGGACGCTGGCGAGATGCTGGACGTGGACGGAAACGGCACGCGTGATCTGTTCACCGACGGAATTCTGATCGCTCGCTACCTGGTCGGGTTTACCGGTCAGAATCTGGTTCGCAACGCGGTTGGCAGCGGTGCAACTCGAACCGGCGCGCAGCAGATCACGGACTTTCTGGACCAGTACCGTCCTCCTGCCGGCGGGGCAACGGCAGCCGCGGGCGGATTCGCGAAGGGCGGACCTGTCGCCGATGCTGCGCCGTCTGCTATCGCCGCCTCGCCTGAGTTCATCGAGCGGATCGGTCAGTCTCTGAGTGGAGTCGGCGGGGCACGCACTGAGACGGCTGCTGTCGAAGATCGCGACACTGTCGCGCTTGCCGACCAGACAATGTCAGTTCCCGTTTCGGCACCTGCTCGTCCCGCAAGTCGAGGCCGGACGAGCGTGGCCAGCGAGGCTCCAACGTTGTCCCACAATTCGTTCACGACAGCACCACGTTCTGCCTTCGAGGACGAACTCATCGACACTGCGTTCACTGAACTCGGCAGCGACCTGAGCGCGCTGTCGTTCGGTTAGCCAGGCGTCAGAACTGGCCGGCACTCGTTTGATTTATTCCCAGCGAAAGTTTGATCATGTCTCGCAGGCACCGCCTCTCACGTTGGCTGAAGCGACAGTTCACGAAGCCGCGAAACGACCGACGCCGGCGTGCGCGCGGTGGTTTGGCTTCCGAAGTGCTGGAAGAACGCGTTTTGTTGGCCGCGTTTAACGTGACAAACCTCAACGACTCCGGTGCGGGCAGTCTGCGTCAGGCGGTGGCCGACGCGAACAGTACGCCGGGCGCGGACGAGATCAATTTCAGCGTCGACGGCACCGTCACGCTGACTTCCGGCGAACTGGTCGTGACGGAATCCGTTTCCATCAACGGTCGAGGCACGCCGGTGAATGGAGTTTCTGGCGGCGGCAACTCGCGTGTGTTCCTGATCGGCGGCAGCGGCGTGAATCAGTTCACGATCGACGGCCTGACCATTTCCGGCGGCAACGGCGCGGGTGGAGTTTTTTCCGGATTTGGTGGCGGGATCTACTTCATTGATGGTTTCGAAGGCAATGACACGCTCAACATTCGCGACTCCGTGATTCGAGGCAACACGGCTGATCTTGGCGGGGGAATTTACGTCGTCGATAACACGCTGAACATTATCGACACCGATATTCGTGACAATACTGCGACGGCGACCACAGACACACGCGGCGGGGGCGGCATCGCGGCTCAGTCGGCTGTGGTCACGATTACGAATTCCAGTGTCCGGCGCAACACAGCCGCGGGGACGGGTGGCGGCATTTACAACTTCACGTTTGCCGGAGCTGTTGGCCAGCGAGACAGCACGCTGACGTTGAACAACAGCAGCGTCAATCTCAACACCGCGGCTGCCGGCGGCGGGATTTACAACGAGAACCAGAATACGGGCGAAGCCGCTCCGCTAAGTCTGTCAAATACTCGAGTTTCGCAGAACGTCACGACCAGCGGCGAAGGCGGCGGCATCTGGAACAACAGCCGGCTCACCGTCAGCGGCGGTTCAGTCATCGAACTCAATCAGGCCGCAGGCGACGGCGGCGGCATCACGAATCGCGGTGCTCTGGAGTTGCGCGATTCGCAGGTGATTATGAACGCCAGTGCCGGTGGAGGCGGAGGGGGCGGGATCTACAGCCGTGGCGGCACGGACACGATCAGCAGCAGCACGATCTCTGACAACTTTGCGACAGCGGCAGGCTCGCAGGGCGGCGGCATCCGGTCGGATAACAGCACTACAACGATCATCAACAGCACGATTTCAGCGAACTCAACGAACGGCTTCGGCGGAGGCATCACGTCGTCCGGCGGAACAACGAACATCCTCGTTCGCAACAGCACGATCACCGGCAATCGGGGCAATGCCGACGGCGATGGAGTCGGGTTCGGTGGTGGAGTCAGTTTCAATCCGATTACTTTCGTCATTCATAACTCGATCGTCGCGGGGAACTTTCAGGGCAACGGAACCACACCCAGTGACATTGCGTCGTCGGTCGGCGGCGCGTCCTCGTTCAACCTGATCGGACACGCAGGCAGTTCCGGCGGACTGACTCACGGAACGAACGGCAACATCGTCGGCGTGAACGGCACCGGTCAGATTCCGATTGAATCGATTCTCAACACGACGCTGCCATTTGGTGAACCTCCGGTTCACGCGCTGGTTCCCGGAAGTCCTGCGATCGACGCGGGCAGCAATGCTCAGGCACTCGATGAAACCGGTGCCGCACTAACAACGGATCAGCGAGGCGCAGCGTTCCCGCGCGTGATCGACGGAGACAACAACGGCACCGCCACCGTCGACATCGGCGCGTACGAAGCTGCATCGCGTGTTGTTGTGAACGGCGAACTCGCGCCGAACGCGTCCGGCGACATCGACAACGATGGCGAGTTTCTGCGTGACACGGACGGAATTCTCAGCCTGCGTTTTCTGGCGGGCTTCCGTAACACAGCACTGACCACCGGCGCTGTCGGTGCCAACGCGCGGCGCAGTGACGCCGCAGCGGTCCAGTCGTTTCTCGACACCGGACCGATGCAGGCGTTCTTCGATCTCGATGGTGACGGCGAAATCCGGCCGCTGACGGACGGCATTCTGTTTCTGCGCGGTCTGCAGGGTTTGACCGGCGATGCTCTTGTGCGAGGGGCCGTTACCAGTGAAGCCAGTCGGTCCGCCGCCGAGATTCGCAGTCTGATCGACGCGTACCTGGGCTTCGGTGATACGGCAGTTGTCGACGAAGGCGTTGTGTTTCAGGTCGCGGCCGCTCAGGGGCTGCTGCAGAACGATCCGGCCGGTGCAACCGTAACAGGCTTCGATGCCACCAGCGCGCGCGGAGCCGCCGTGCAGGTGACTCCTGACGGCGGCTTCACCTACGACACGACGACGGTTCCGGAACTCAGCACGGACATCGCGCCATTCGAATTCGTCAGCGATTCGTTCTCGTACACGATCACGTACGGTGCTCAAACAGCGACCGTGATTGTGCAGGTGGTCGTCACGGGCAAAGGCGGGCCGAACGATATTCTGCTGGAAACCGACGAAGACACGGTCATTCCTCAGCGAGCTGGCGAGACTCTGCTGGCCAATGCCACCGGCGCGAACCCGCGAGTGACCAGCTTCGACGCCGTCAGTACGCTCGGCGCGACGGTCAACGTGCAGACCAATGGCGAATACAGCTACGACCCCACGACGTCGGCGGAACTGCAGTCTCTGATCGCCGGCGATCCGCTGATCGACACGTTCACGTTCACGCGGGAAACGGATTCGTCCGGCCCCGAAGTCATCACGGTGCAGATTCGCGTCACCGGCATGAACGACGCGCCCGAAGCGCCGGACGTGACGATCAGCGACTTCGCCGACACGGCAATTTCGCCAAAGCCCGAGACGACAATCAAGTTCGTCAACGGTGTCCTGACGGAAGTCAATGAGGTCCACGACTCCGGCCTGATCCATTCCTTCGACCGTTTCCGGATCGCGGTCAGCCAGTTGATCAGTGATGTCGACCTTGGCGACACCCACACGATCACGATCGATTCATCCGCCACCATTGCCGATGTCACGGTGGAACGGGTCGCCGGCACGGGCGGTGCCGCAGACGAATTCTTCATCGTGTATGACGCCACCGGTTCGTCGGTGTTTAAGGATCTGCCGTTTCTGACCGAAGTCGCCGATTCGTTCGGATACACCGTCACGGACAATAACGGAGCATCCAGCAGCGGCATCATCACCGTGGAACTGCTGAGCGGCGAATTGCACGCTCCGATTGCGGTGGACGACGTCTATCCGCTGCCCGGTGCCGGCCCCATTTTCACCGGCCAGCCTCACCGATTTCTTGCGAACCCCGAGGGCCTGCCGGAACCCGATCCGGCCACGAATGCCGGTCTGCTGAGGAACGACGGCGTCGACCCGACAGACCCATTCCCCAGCGATTTCGACGGCGACCAGATCGTCGTGCTGCAAGCTCTGGGTCAGTTCGGCGACTGGAGACAACTCACAGCACTGGGGGCGGAAGTGTTGTTCTTCGCGGACGGTTCCTTCTATTACAACCCCGTGACGTCAGCGACTCTGGAAGCTCTGCCGGACGGCCAGACGATGGTCGACACGTTCACCTATCACATCGATGACGAATTCGGCGACGGAGAATCTCTGGGTGAGATCTCCCAGGCGACTGTCAGGATCACAGTCACCGGCGTGCCTCAGCGGCAGACGTTCACGTTCGACGTTCCGGCCGGGACGGACGTGGCACTGGTCAGCCAGCCCGGTGCCAATCCGCCTCGAAACGTGATTCACGAACTCGGCAATCCCGGCAACATTCTGTGGCAGCAACCGTTCTCGCTGACAAGCCGGATCATCATCAACGGCAGCGAATCCGGGGACAGGATCGATGCCACGCAGTTTTCAGGCCGAGGATCGGCGCTGCTGGACGGCTTCCGGAGCATCTCGCTGACCGTCAACGGGCGCGGA
Organism: Planctomycetaceae bacterium; assembly: GCA_041398785.1. Taxonomy (NCBI): domain Bacteria; kingdom Pseudomonadati; phylum Planctomycetota; class Planctomycetia; order Planctomycetales; family Planctomycetaceae; species Planctomycetaceae bacterium. Next base: position 157,787 of record JAWKUA010000012.1, read on the forward strand.
GGAAATGACACGATTCTCGGTGGTCCTTCGAGCGAGACACTCAACGGCGACGCCGGCAATGACACAATCACCGGCGGCGACGGCGACGACGTGATCAGTGGCGGCGACGACGATGACGTGCTGCACGGTGAAAGCGGCAGCGATGTGCTGAACGGCGATCGCGGCAATGACCAGTTGTTCGGTGATTCCCCCGGCGGTTCCGCACAAGACGAACTCAACGGCGGCGACGGCAACGACCTGCTGGACGGCGGCGTGGGTCCGGACTTCGTGTACGGCAATGCCGGCAGCGACCTGTTCACGCCGCTGGATAAGCAGGACATATCCGACGTGAATCCGAACGAAGATCGCGTCGTCAATCCGCTCAACGAAAACCCCACCATCGCTGATCTGGCAGACGACTCGGGTGTCGGCCCGCGAGTCACGCTGTTCTCGCCTCAGACGGCAGTGGTCATCGGACCAAGCGGATACGGGTTTGCTCTGTCGGGCAACTGGACGCGAACGGCGCTCGGCAATGGCGGTGAACGCTTCACGGGAACCGATATCACCATCCCGACCGGAATTGCCGGCGAAATTCCGATTCCGTTTCTGCAGCTCGACACGCTGCCCGACAACGTTCAGGACACCGGCATTCTGACGAACTTCAGTCCGTTCTCGCTGATCCCTGGTGGCAACACGGCTTTCGCCGCGATCACTCAGTTCACCGGATTCAACCTGATCAGCGCCGGCCTGAACCTGCCGCAGTTCGGCCTGAAACTTGGAAGCCAGTTGCTCGCTAATGAATTCGCCGGCAGTGGTGCTCCGCTGAACAACGCGATTCCCTATCTGTATTTCCGCAGCTCCAGTGGCGATCCCGGGCTGGAGTTTGGGGGCGTTTCGCTGTCGGTTCCGTCGAACAGCAATCCGCTGCTGTTTGCGATTGATCCCTTCGACACATCGATCTGGGTCAAGGTCGGTGACTTCTCTGTAGGATACTCACACTCCGGCTACTTCCCGTTCGAGCCACTGGTGACGCCATCCGCAATCACCGGTCAGCAGATCTTCGGCAACTTCTATGGTTCCGGGCTGTTCTCGATCAACAACTTCGAGATCGACGGCGAAATCGTTCTGGATCTGGACCGCTTCTCCGGTCCGGGTCAGGGCGGGTTCAGTGCTCCCGCGAATATGCGAAACGACTTCGTCAACTTGTTTGACGGAGGACCGTCCGCTGTCATCGACAATATCGTGGCGGCGCTGACTCGAATTGAGATCGGAGTCAACGCGGCCGTCAGCTACGCGCCGGACATCGGCGTCACGAATCTCATCAACATCTCGATTCCGGTGGCGGACGCTTCGCTGATGTTTGTCGACGGCAACCTGTTCGCATTGCGCGGGGTCGCAGATCCGTTGAAGAGTGGAGTCAGGTTCCTTGAGCAAGTCGGAATCACCGGAACCGCGATGGCCTCGATCGATGGGTTCGTCATGTTCGACACGGGCCAGTTCCGCATCGAACTAAGTGCCAACGCGAGTGCCCGGATCGGCGGGTTTGCACCGGACGGCAAGTTCCGGCTGGTGCTGAACAACGACATGATCCGAGCGGAACTGATGGTCAAGCTTCCGCTGGTCGGTCGGGCCGAAGTCAGCGGCTTCATTAACTGGCGTTTCGGCACGTTCGAACTTCGCGGCAGCGGAAATCTGAGCCTCGGCATTTTTGGCTCCGTGAGGATGAGTTTCCGGTTCGGCAATACCGCCGCTCAGCCGGCGCGAATTGACGTCACTGCGACCGCGGATCTGCGAGCCACGTGGCAAGGCTACGGTGTCGGACTCAGTTTCCGAGCCGACGTGTCAGTCAACTTTTCGACGGGAGCCTTCTCGATCAATGGAACCGCGAAAGGCACGGCGTATCTCGGCGTTTTCGGTTCTGTGTCCATATCCGTCACGGTCGGCACCAGCGGTTTCAGCATCGACGTGCCGTGGCCGATTCCCGACATCAGCATTTCCTTCCCGAGTTTTCTGCACGCGAACGGGCCGGCGAAACTGACTCAGGCTGAGTCGATCAATCGCGACGCGCTGCCGGACATCGTCGACGAAGCCATTCGGCGCTTGTCTGGAACCGGCCTGACGCTCGAACAGGCTGCTGCTGCGCGACGTCGAGTTCCGGGTTTCGAAGATCGACAACGAAAAACGCCAGCTCGGCTACGCCGCCGGCAACGTGATCCACATCGACGACGACGCCGCAGGCCACGGCTGGTTCATCGACCCGACGCCTCGCGACAACGCGGAGTTCGACCCGGCGACATTGTTCGCTGACTCAGAAAGCGACGCCGCCGGCCGGATAGACCTGCTGAGCGTCATCATGCACGAACTGACTCACGTGCTCGAAGCTCGCTTTCCCGAGTCCGACTTCCACTTCGGCGAATCAGTTACTTCAGAAATGATTTCGGCCGGTCAGCGGTTTCACGTGTATGCACCCGTCGGCGGCGACGATGACGACGATCTGGACGATCTGTGGGCCGACGATCCGGCGCAACTGCTGGACTCGCGATAGATCGACGATGCAGCATCACTGCGGCGTTCCGTTCGTTCACAAACGCCAGACATTGTCCCTCACCCGCGCAGCGGGAGAGGGAGATTTTTCTGCGTCCAGCAGAAAGATCGGGGAGAGGGCCGCCGGCGCCTGCCATGAAGGCCGGCCCGCGGATGGCCCTCCCCGCGTTCGATTCGGTGGAAACGGATCAGGCTGCGATCTTCCATTGCACGGAAGAGTGTTGCAATTGAGCAACGGTGGCCAAACGAATGGCCATCGGACACGCTTCGTTGACAGCCAACCGTTCTCAGTCAGTTGTCGCGGTATGAGGATCCAGCAGCGGGCCGTACGTGATCTCACAACGCGGCAGGGCACGTTTTAGTTTCGTTGCAGCAGCAGCAGTGACCTGTGTTCCCTCCAGTTCAGCTTTCCGCATTGACTTCAGGTTGTGAACGGAATGCATCCAGTCGTCCCGCATGTTGGTGTCAGCGAGACACAATCCGTGCAGTTGAGTCAGCGATCCCAGTTCCTCGACGCCGCGCCTTGTCAGTGACCACGACAGGACGCCCAGATATCGGAGCTGCGGCATTCGTCCCAGATGATGGATGCCTTCGCACGTGAGCCCCTCAAACCGCATTCGGATTTCGATCAGTTGCTCATGCTCCGCGAGCAGAGGCCAGATGGAATCGTCCAGTTGTTCTGCGGCAATCTCCAGATGCGTGAGCGAAGCCGGAAGTCGTTTCAGGAACGCCGGCACGCCATTGCGGAAGTCCACACCGTTCAGGACAAGCGAGTGAATTCCAGGCAGTTCACGCAGCAATGCCGGAATCTCATCCACAACGACGTCGGCCTTCGTCTTCTTGGGGTCGACAATGCTAAGGATGTTGACGTTCGGCATCTGCCTGACGAACGAAAAGTCTCCGGCGTCGGCCTGCAGGCAGCGAATCTCCAGCCGTGTCAGTTGCTGCAACGCAATAACGTCGTGCATGTCGGCCGGCGTAACAGTGTCGACGAGAAGGACGCGCAGTTCCGGACAGTTCCGCAGGACTTCGATCCAGTTTGACTCGCCCGAACTGGCGGATTCCTTTTGCAGGTTCATATCGTTGGCGTTGACACCGCACGCGACAACCACGGGGTCTTCGGGCAGTTGATTCACCTCGGTGCATCGGATCGTGCGTCCGGGCAGGTCGCTGTGGACTCGCACATTGACCCATCCGGCGCCGTGGTTCAGCAGCCACTCGGCCGCGGATCCGGACTCATCTGGCGTCGGCACGTTTACAGACACCGCTCGCGTCACGTCCGGCGATGCTGCCGACGGCGACGATCCAACGGCCGATGTCGCAGAACGGTTGCGATCTCCAGCTCCAGGGAACTCAAGCATCGGCAAGGCAACCAGAGCGACTCCGACAACACAGGCCGCGGCGATGAATCTTCGCGGTCCGCGGGATCGCACGCGGGTGTTCTCCGTTCGGATATCGACAACCGTCGAGTGCGCTGCAGCGTCAGCATGTGCGAGGAAGGCGGGCCGGTGTTCCGGACGCGTTTTGGGGTTCTGGTTTTCGGATGTCGAATCCTGTGCGTTCGATTGCTCCTGCAGCCTGGTCATATCGTCCGGCCGAATCGGCGCGGCGCCGTGAATGTTCGATTCCGAGACAAGCTGACCGACTTTGTTGCCTTCGCAATGCGGCCGCAGTACGGCGATGACCTCCGTGAATGACTGAAACCGGTCCTCTGCCTTCCGCCGGCGCATGCGGTCAACGATGTCGATCAATTCCTGCGGCAGATCCGATCGCAGCGTGGCAACGGAAGGGCCATCGCCACGCGTGATCGCAAACAGCTTATTCAATGCGGAATCGTGCAGTGGCGGACCGAACGGCACGGTTCCCGTCAGCAGTTTGAAGAACGTCACGCCCAGGCTGAAGATGTCGGCTCGACCGTCGGTCACCTGTCCGGGATCTGCCTGTTCCGGCGCCATGAAGTCGATGGTGCCGATGATATCGCCGGTGGACGTCAGTTCGTCGCCGGGATGGTGGGCCAGTTTCGCGAGTCCCAGATCAAGAATTTTGACCACGCCCGTCGTTGTCACCATCAGGTTTGACGGCTTGATGTCGCGATGCACCATGCCGTGTTCGTGAGCGTACTGAAGTCCCACGGCCGCCTGACGGATGACTTCACAGACGTCGGCGACTGCCGGACGGCCGCTGCTGAAAAGGATCTCCGCAAGCGTTTGTCCTTCGACAAATTCCATCACCAGAAAATGTCGTTCACCGTCGCGGATCGCGTCCAGGGCTCGCACGATGTTGACGTGATCGAGCCTGCCCGCAACCGTAATTTCGCGCAGAAACCGGGCCACCGCGGATTGCCTGCCTGCGGAATCCTGTGGCAGCAGCTTGATGGCGACAAGGCGGTTCAGCAGCGCGTGATGCGCCAGAAACACGGTCCCCATTCCACCGCGACCCAGCAGCCGATCGACGCGATATCCGGGAATTTCCGGCAGAGTAATCTCAAGTGTCGATGTCCCGCCGGACCGGACAGTTGCCGTTTCGCAGAATCCAATGTCACTAACGGGATCTGACAGCGACGCCCACCGCCCCTGCGGTTGTTCGCGAAGTGTGCCGATTGCAGGCACGGACTCGTGCGTCATCGACTCCAGTTGTCTCTGGCACGCGTTGCAGTTTTCAACGTGCTGAGAAACCGCTGCGGCGTCAGGTCCGGACAACCGCAGTTCCAGCAGATCTTCCAACTGACAGACTGCTGGGCATTCGATTTCTGACGGCTGTTTCACGGTCCGCAAGGTTTCTCCTCCGACTGTGCTTTGGCGAGCCTCATTGCTGAATCGCCGCCCGGGTGATGCGGTCATCAGGAAACGGGCCATGATAGCGTGACGTTTCGGTCGATACCTGGCGAATCAAACTGTTCGCCAGTAGATTGGCCGCATTCCGTGCTCGGCCAAATCCCGCGAGAAATCAGGAGCGATTCCATGCCTGCCAGTACTCGTCGAAATTTCCTGCAAGCGTCTGGTGCGGCCATCGCCGCAGGTTCTCTGGCCACTGGAGCCGCGCGCGCGACGGTCACAAGGGCTCGGCCCGTCGTTGGGTTTATCGGCTGCGGCGGTCGGGCGCAGTCACTGTTCGGCGGATTTGCCGAAGACGCGACCGTCGCGTGGGCCTGTGATCCCGACGAGAAGCGAGCGAAGCTGTTCGCGGAGAAGTCGGGAGCGATCCGGTCGACCAGCGACCTGCGCGAGGTGCTTCGCGACGACGCCGTCGATGCCGTCGTGATCGCGACTCCCGATCACTGGCACGCTCCCGCCGCGATCATGGCGTGCGAGGCCGGCAAGCATGTCTACGTCGAAAAACCGTGCAGCCATAATCTCAGGGAAGGGCGGCTGCTGGTTGAAGCGGCGAAACGCAACAGCGTCGTCGTGCAGCACGGAACGCAGAGTCGCAACGATCCGCGAATCGCCGGCGCGGTGCAGATGCTGCGCGAAGGTCTGATTGGCGATGTGTTGATGGCGAAGGCCTGGAACGTTCAGCGGCGCCGCAACATCGGCCATTCGCAGCCGTCGGATCCTCCAGCGGGTCTGGATTACGATACGTGGGTCGGGCCGGCCGAATTCGTGCCGTTTCAGGACAATCGGTTTCATTACGACTGGCACTGGTGGCACAACTTCGGCACGGGTGACATCGGCAACGACGGGACTCACGAGATCGACATGGCTCGCTGGGGTCTGGGTGTTTCCGGTTTACCGTCAACCGTCACGGCGCTTGGCGGCAAATACTACTTCGACGACGATCAGCAGTTTCCCGACACTGCGACCTGTACGTTCGAATGGCCGGGCGACGGCGGCGTCGGCCGGCGGAAACAACTGATCTTCGAAATGCGAATCTGGTCGACGAATTATCCTCATAACTGCGATTCAGGAATTGAATTCTACGGCACGAAGGGGATGTTATTCGTCAGCAAACGGGGCAAGCTGCAGGTGTGGGACGAATCGAACCGGCCGGTCAGCGATCCTTCGCCGCGCGAAAAGCCGCAGTTGCCGAAGAATCATCAGTTCGATTTCCTGCAGGCCATCATCGACGGTCGAACGCCGGCTGCCGACGCTGAGACTGCGCATGATTCCACGGCGCTGGTTCATCTGGCGAACGTCGCCGTGCGCGTCGGGCGGTCGCTGAGCATAGACGTTGCGAACGAAACCGTTGTCGGCGATGCGGAAGCGGACGCGCTGCTCGGCCGCACGTATCGCGACGGCGGGCACTGGTCGGTGCCGAGTACGGTCATCCGTTAATGGACGCCAGCACCTGGCCAGTCGTCACCTGTTCGCCGACTTTGACGTTGACGGAAGCGACTGTTCCCGCGACGGGTGAAGCGACTTCCATTTCCATCTTCATGGCTTCCAGAATCAGCACAGCCTGGCCTTCCGACACGCGATCTCCGGGGCTGACCAGGACCTTAAACACGGACCCCGGCATCTGAGATTTCACGGACGTGACCTGAGCGGCCTTGCCGTTTTCTTCCTGGGCACCATCGCGCGACTCCACATTTCTGATGCCGACGCGGAATACTTTTCCGTTGATCGTGGCCATATTGCCTTCGAAGGCCATGAAGTAATCTTTGCCATCGACCGTTACGGTGTATTCGGCGGGCTGGCGTCTTCCAGAGGATGGCGTGACCTGCGGTGCGGCTGCGGCGGCGGCCCTGTCGACTTTTCGGACGCCGACCTCCGCTTCGCCCTTCAGGAACCGGATGCCTTTTTCGCGGCAGGTCGCGGCAATGAAGATGTTTTCGTCAGTGACGGGCAGTCCGGCGTCAGCCAGCACTTTTCCTGCGGCTTCCACGCCCTTGTTCGGATCCTCGTCATTCATTTCCAGCGGGGACCGCGTTGTCGGTTTCTTTCCAAGCTGCTTCGATGCCAGTTCGACGACTTCAGGATCGGGAGCAACGGGAGTCTTTCCGAAATATCCCAGCACCATCTGCCCATAGGGTTCGGCGATTTTTTTCCAGGGGCCGAACATCACATTGTTGAAGGCCTGCTGGAAATAGAACTGCGACACCGGAGTAACGGATGTTCCGTAGCCGCCTTTGCGCACCACGTCGCTCATCGCTTTGATGATTTCCGGATACTTTTCCATGATCCCGTTGTCGCGCAGCATCTGAGTATTGGCGGTGAGCGCTCCTCCGGGCATGGGGCTCCAGGGAATCAACGGTTCCACGGCAGTGGCTTCCGGCGGCAGGAAATAATCCTTCATGCACTCTTTGAAGACTTCTTCGGCCTCGCGGACTTTTTCAATATCGACGCCAAGGTCATATTCGGAACCTCGCAGAGCATGCCACATCACCAGGATATCGGGCTGGCATGTGCCACCGGAACACGGCGCCATGGACAGGTCAATCGCGTCGGCTCCCGCGTCCAGGGCCGCTTTATACGCCAGCACGCTGACACCTGCGGTTTCGTGAGTATGGAAGTGGATGAACGCATCGGACGGCAGCATTTTGCGGGCTCGCGCGATCGTGTCATAGACCTTTGCGGGCACGGCGGTTCCGGAAGCGTCCTTGAAACACACGGCGTCGAAGGGAATGTCCGCGTCCAGAATCTGCTGCAGTGTGTCGGCATAAAAACCGGCGTCGTGAGCACCCGTGCAGCCCGGCGGCAGTTCCATCAGTGTCACGCAGACCTGGTGCTTCAGTCCGGCTTCAACAATGCACCTGCCGCTGTAGATGAGATTGTTGACATCGTTCAGAGCATCAAAATTCCGGATGGTTGTCATGCCGTGTTTTTTGAACAGCTCGGCATGCAGTTTGATGATATCGCCGGACTGCGAATCCAGTCCCACAACATTGACTCCGCGTGCCAGAGTCTGCAGGTTTGCATCCGGACCGGCGGCACCGCGGAAGGCGTCCATCATGTCGAAGGCGTCTTCGTTGCAGTAGAAGTAGAGTGACTGAAAGCGGGCGCCGCCTCCGGCTTCGAACCAGGTGATGCCGGCGTCGCGAGTCGCCTCTACTGCCGGAAGAAAATCCTTTGTGAAAACACGGGCTCCGTAGACGGACTGGAATCCGTCACGGAACGCCGTACACATGAAGTTGACCTTCTTTGTCACAGTCAGTTCTTTCGTGAATGGGCTACGACAACACCGCCCACAGCACGCCGGCCGCGACGGCGGAACCGATGACTCCCGCGACGTTGGGTGCCATGGCGTGCATCAGCAGAAAGTTGTGAGGATCTTCCTTCTGCCCGACCATTTGAGCGACTCGGGCGGAATCCGGTACCGCGGAAACTCCGGCCGCACCGATCAGAGGATTGATCTTGTCCGTCAGAAACAGGTTCATGAACTTCGCAAACAGCACCCCGCCCGCCGTTGCCACAGCAAACGACAACGCTCCCAGCCCAAAGATCAGCAGCGACTTGCTGGTGATGAACGTGTTTGCCTGAGTGCTGGCTCCCACACAGAACCCCAGCAGCACGGTCACGGTATCGATCATCGCCGTGCGAGCCGTGTTGGCCAGGCGTTCCGTGACCAGACTTTCCTTCAGCAGGTTGCCGAAGAACAGCATTCCCAGCAGCACGATGGCTCCGGGAGCGATCATGGTGCAGATCAGAAACGCGGCAACGGGGAATATCATTTTCTCGCGAGTCGACACTTTTCGCGGCGGCTTCATGCGAATCAGCCGTTCCGACCGTGTTGTCAGCAGCCTCATGATGGGCGGCTGAATCACCGGAACCAGAGCCATGTACGAGTACGCGGCGATTGCGATCGGGCCAAGCAGATCCGGCGCCAGCTTGGACGCCAGAAAGATGGATGTCGGTCCGTCGGCTCCCCCGATGATTCCGATGGCACCGGCTTCGCTGGACGTGAAGCCCAGCGCCAGCGCGCCAAGAAACGTCATAAACACGCCGATTTGCGCAGCGGCTCCCAGCAGCACCAGCCGCGGACTCGACAGCATTGTCGAAAAATCCGTCATCGCGCCGATGCCCAGGAAGATCAGCGGCGGATAGATGCCCTGGCTGACGCCGAAGTACAGGTAATTCAGCACGCTGCCGGAATCGTAAACGCTTAACGCCATTCCGGGAGTTGTGGGAATGTTGCCCACGATGGCTCCCATCCCGATCGGTACCAGCAGCAGCGGTTCATAGTCCTTCTTGATCGCCAGAAAGATGAACACAATCCCGACCAGGATCATGATCAGATTCCCAGCCGTCATCGACGCGAACCCGGTCGTGTTCAGGAAGTCGAACAGAATCTTCATCGTGTGGCTTCTTGTGTTCCTTACGGAAAATCCGGCAGCCGAATCGGCGACCTGCAATATCAGTGAGTCGGCTTGTTTCCCGCAGCTTGTTTCTGAAGCTCCATATGCAGAACGAAACCGATCGCTGCCAGCAGGGCGTCATCGGGAAGCAGACTTTCGGATCGGTCCGGCAACGCGTGGCGTTCGGGGGCTTCGGGAAGGAACTTGCCGACGGCCAGCAGGATTTTTGGAAGCGCGGAGATGAACAATGTGATCAGCAGCAGCGCGGCGAACACAATCAACATGCCGCTGATCGCGATCGACGGGCCTTCACCGGAAATCATCCGGGAGAAATCGACGGCTGCAGTGATCGTCATGGGATTCGTAACTCCGTGAAAAGCAGATTCGGCGGGCTCGGCTTCCGCCACAGAAACCGGACAGTCGGCGGTCCGATCTAGTGCTGCGTCAGGCATAAATTGATGGGTCAGGTGCCACTGGCCGTGCCAGTGCTCTGCAACCCTGATCACACTGGCACAGCCAGTGGCACACATCAAAATACGTTGGACGAGGCACTAGACCACCGACAGCATGGGCGGGGACAACTCCGAAGCCGGTCCGGGGTTCCGGAAGTCGCCTGGTGATTCGGTCGAAACAGCAGGCTTCGAGAATGCGGGAAGCTAGCGGTTTTGCGCCGCAGCGTCATCTCACACCGTCGGCCGATTCGCGGCAATTCTTCGAACCGCCGTCCACGGTCGATTGCCGCTCGCCGTTCGGTATGATGCGCGTCCGAGAAACGCCTGTCCGCGCCACCGCCTGCCGATCGGATTGACCTGATGATTCGCTCTGTCTGTCTGTTGGTATCGATTTCCGCTGCCATCACGGCCGCGGCCGAAGACCCTTCGTCGCTGAGGAAATCGCTGATTTTTCGTGCATCGTTCGACGGATCGGCGGACGCCGGGATCGCGAAAGGCGACGGTCGCCTGTACACGGCGGAATCGATCGCGATGAAAGACGTGAGGCCGGGAATCCACGTGTCGGAAGTCTCAATCGCAGCCGACGCGGGGCGATTTGGCGACGCGCTTCGGTTTTCCGCGAAGACTCCGCAGGTGCTGTTCTACAAGGTCGCCGACAACGGATTTCGGCCTCGCGGCGACTGGTCCGGCACGTTTTCGTTCTGGATGAAGCTCAGCCCCGACGATGACCTTCCCGAAGGTTATTGCGATCCCGTGCAGATCACGTCAAAGACCTGGAACGATGCGGCATTCTTTGTCGACTTCGACCGCGACCTGCCGCGGGACTTTCGTCTGGGAGTCTTCTCGGATTACAAGTTCTGGAACCCGAAAGACATCTCCTGGGACGACTGGCCTGTTGAACGCCGACCGATGATTGTCGTCAGGAAGCCGCCATTTTCGCGGGATAAATGGACTCACGTGGCCTTCACGTTTCACGACGTGAATTCCTCAACCGGCGCGGATTCGACCGCCAGTCTGTACCTGAACGGACAACTTCAGGGCACTCTGAAGCAGCCGCTGCGGTTTACATGGGAACCTTCAGGCGACGGGCAGAAGGAAGCCGTGATGATGCTGGGAATCAACTACGTCGGCGACATCGACGAAGTGGCGTTGTTCAACCACGCACTCAGCAGCGACGATGTGAAAACGCTGTACGAATTGCCGGACGGCCTGTGAGAAACCGGCACTCGTGACACGTCCCCGGAGGTTCGTTCCTTCTACTTCTGAGCGAAGAAGTCCAGCACGCGCACCTTGTCCATCACAGGCTTCAGCACTTCGACGAATGCTTCGTGGTCGGCATGCGGCAGGTAGGCGGCTCGGTCGCCTTCTGAACCGAATGTTACCAGAAACGCGTGAGTGAATCCGTCATCGTGTTTTTCGGGGCTGTTGTTTGTTCCCCATTCGAAGGCCCGGATCGTGTCGATCTTCGAGGGTAGTTCGGCAAAGCCGGCTTCGACCTTTGCGATGTCTTCTGCAGCCGCATCGTCGTTGAACTTCAGAAACACAGCGTGGCGCAATGCGTTGTCTACCGGCGGTTCCGCCGGAGTTCCCCAGTAGTCGATGACGAATACGTCTTTCATGTGAGGTCGCAACACGTCGCCGAATGCTTTGTGAGCTTCGTGCGGCAGGTATTCCGCTCGACCAGCGCCGTCTTTGAACGTCAGCAGGAAGCAGTGCGTGAAACCGTCGTCCAGCCCTTCCGGACTGTTGTTGGTGCCCCATTCAAAGTCGATGATCGAATCAATCTTCGACGGCAGTTCGCGAAACGCGTTGACGACACTTTGGACATCTTCTTCGCTCGATTCGTCCTTGAAACTGAAGAACACCGCATGGCGCAGCACCTGCCCGGGCTGTGGCGGAGTGATATTGGCGACACCTGCGTCGGGTGTCGCGGCCGCCGCCGTCTTGTCAGCAGTTCCTGGCATTGTTGTAGTCTCACTGTTGGACGCTGCGGATTCGGGCGACGTCGATTCAGGGGCACACGAGATCCCGGTTGCACAAAGTGCGATCGCGACGAACAGGCACAGCCGCCTGCTTCGTGCTTGACGCGGATCGTTGCACGGCGACTTCGAATGATGGATTTGATTTCGTGCCATGATTCAGCATCTCCTGATGACGAAAACGACCCGGCCGGGACGGACGAATTCCGACCGGCAGTTGACAGCGGCAGTGTATCCGCAGCCTGAGTAACGTGACAGAGTATGGCCGAGCGATCGCTGTGAACCGCTGACCCGCGAATCTGCTGCGAATCTGTGGCATGCAGTTCGGGAAGGGTTCGGCCGTTTGCCGATACGGCCCGGGTTCAGTCGATCTGCAGAATACAGTCGGGGTGTTGCTGTCGCAGATGTGCAACGGTTGCATCGTCGATGCGGTCACCGCTCAATTGAAGACGCTTCAGGGAGTGATTGTCGAACAGCCGCAAACCGTTTCCCGTGACCCGTGTTTCGTCAACACAAAGCGTCTGCAGGTGCGTGAGACTGACAAGGTGGGCCAGGCCGGCATCCGTCACGGCGGTTCCACCGATGTCGAGCGTTGACAGGAATCGCACGTCGCTCAGACTGCGAAGTCCGTCGTCGGTGACAGGCGTGTGACTGATATCGAGCCATTCCAGAGTCCGGTTTCCGGCGAAACCCGCGAGTCCGGCGTCGGTGATGTCGTCCCCGCTGATGACAAGTTGTTGCAACTTTGGAAGCTTCGCCAGCTCCAGAATGCCGTCGTCTGTGATGCTGTTGACGGTTCTGTCCTGGTGCAGATAGACGTGAGTCAGCGATTTCCACGTGGCCAGTTCGGCCGCCGTCCTGTTGCTGATAGCCGTGCGGAAGAAGTCGACTCCGATCAGCTTGTCGAGCCCTCGGAACTCGCGGATCAGTTCGTCGTTCACGCGTTCGTTCTTCGGCATCATGATCCAGGTGAGCCCGATCCTGCCGGCCGGGATTTCATCGAGCCGCCCGATTTCCTTCGATTCAATCCCGTCGGTGACGTCGACCGTGCCGCCCAGCGACAGCACGCGAGCCGCGATTCGATGTTCCGCATCGGATGACTGGAATGCGTTCGTCGGATCAACCACGGCTGGCGAAATGTCTGCCGTTGAAGTACCGGCGTCCTGCCGCGCATCGGCGGCGGTATCCGGGCGGAACAGTTTCATCGGCCCGAAGGCGTAGCCCGTGACGGCAGCCAGCGCCACACCGGCGATCAGCACCGGTCGTGTCTTCCAGCGAGTTCCGGTGCCGGCCGGATTGCGTGCCGGATGCCCGGTTGAAAGGGAACTGCTGAGTTCAGCGGTTTCTGATTCGAACATGCCGGCGGAAGCGATGACCGTTGTGGGAGTGCGGTCCTTCTGTTTCGGACTCCGGTCGTGATGACCGAGTTCCGCCGCCATTTCGCCGGCCGTTGCAAACCGCCGCGACGGGTTCTTTTCGATCGCACGCAGGCAGACCGCCTCCAGCCATTCCGGAATGTCCGGATCCACCGCGCGCGGTGCCGGCGGCGTTGTTTCCGTCACGGCCTTCATCACGTCAACGGCCGACGATCCATTGAACGGCTTCTGTCCGGTCAGCATCTGGTACAGCACGACTCCCAGCGAAAAGATATCGCTGCGATGGTCCAGATGCGCTTCGTCACAGCGGACCTGTTCGGGACTCATGTACGCCGGAGTTCCCGCCAGCCTCCGGCCTTCCGGAGTCTCCGATCCCAGAATCGCCAGCCCGAAATCCGTGACGTACGGCGTGCGGTCGCTGAGTTCCAGCAGGATGTTTGACGGCTTGATGTCACGATGGACCAGCTTTCGGGAATGAGCGTACTCCAGCGCCGAAGCCACCGTTGACGCGATCCTCGCCGCTTCGTCGAACGGCAGCCGCTGATGTTCCATCGCCGCACCCAGATCCGTTCCCGCAATGTAGCGCGATACCAGATAGACGCAGCGATTCTGCGCACGCCCCACGTCGTAGATGGGGACGATTCCCGGATGCTCCATGCCGGCCACCAGGCGGGCTTCCGCCAGAAACGCCTCCGACTGTCCGCGATCGCGAAGCCTGGCGGCGTTCGGAACCTTAATCGCCACCGTTCGCTTCAGTTCCGTGTCGAAGCCCAGCCACACCTGCCCGAAGGCTCCTTCCCCGATCGTTCGAACAAGCTGATAGCGCCCGACATGTTCGCCCGGCTGAAAGAGGGCCGTCCGATCGGGTTCAACAACGGAATCCATCCGGTCATAGGAATCGAAGAACGACTGCAGCCCGGACTTTAACTGCGGATGCTCGTTCAACAGCCGCCGACGATCGGCGGGAGTTCCGGTTTCGGCGGCCCGCAGGTATTCGGCAATCACACCATCAATCTGTCGGCTGAGGTCTTTCATTTCGGTGACCCGGAGTACGAAAGGCAGTGCGTTCGGCTACGCGGAGCGTTCAGTTCCCATCGAACTCCGCAGTGTCCTGAGTCCGCGTTTCAACAAACCCGCGACCGCCGTGGGAGAACGGTCCAGTTCTTCAGCCACCTGAGAAATTGTCAGGCCGGCAAAGTGATGCAACTCAACAGCCATCCGTTGCGCCTCCGGAAGCTGCTCGACGGCATCGCACAGTTTCAACAGCGTTTCCTGCCGGGCTATGGCGTCCGGTGGTGCGTCGACGGTGATGGCCAGGGAGTTCTCCAGCTTCATCCACGACTCCAGCAGATCGTCTTCCAGCGACTGTTCCCGCCGAATATCGCGCCGATCGCGGCGAAGATCCCGCAACGTCCTCGCGATAACGTTGGACAGAATCTTCTTCAGCCACGCGATGCGTTCGGATTCGATTGTTCCGCGAAAGTCCGATTCCGCCCGATGAGCCAGCAGCAGTGTCTGCTGAACGATGTCCGAAGGATCGACCTTTCCCTGCACTTCACGCGAAAGGCCGGCCCGAGCGATCGCGCGAAGGTACGATCGATATCGCTCCGGGTTGTGGCCATTGTCGGAGTTCATCTGCGCACTTGCTCGCGAAACTCTGCTGCAATCTGGCGAACGATCGATCGCCTGCGGCCTTGTTTTGCTTTCCGGCACCGCAGCGTCGTCTGACTCTGGAAGCGTCCGCAGCACGGTCCCAACCGCAACTCGTGGCACGAGACCATGATTCCGTCTTGCGACGCAGCGGTCAACTCCAGCCCCCCTGCGTGACGATTCGGTGCAGCAATACGACGTCTCCGGGGAGTCTTGTGCCAGAAGGAATCACCGGCGAGCGCGATTCCCGTACTGGCAGCCGGCAGCTTGTTGAAGGACATCGACGTCACGTATCAGGAAGTTGTCCGCAGCCGTTTCGTTTTCATGACGCTCGTCCGCACCTTTTTCGGAAATCCCCGGATTTCCCAAGGTTTCAGCGCCCGATGTTTCCGGGGACGGGATCGGAATGATTGTGCACTGCTCTTGCGCGCTGCACATGCCTGTGACCGATCAAATCCACCAGCAGGGGGCTGAGCCATTGAATGGCGATGGTTGTATGTGGCGTGTTCGCCGGGGAACGTTGTCGATATTCGTCTGTTGTCTGGTCGTGGGCGGTGTCCGTGGCGATGTCATTGAAGTCGGTGACGTCAGCAGGCCATTTACGGGCGTCGGTTTCGATCGCTGGGTGGGAAACGCGGGTGTCGGATCGATGGAGATCAACGGCGGGACGTTTGAAGTCAATAACGTTGGCCGTGTCGGTCGTCAGGCGGGATCAGACGGAACTGTCCTGGTCACAGGTGCCGGGTCCACCTGGCAAAACGACCGCCAACTCAACATCGGCGAATCAGGCACCGGGCGACTCACTGTTCAGAACGCCGGAACTGTGACCTATCGCGATACGGGAATCATTGGCCAGAACGCGGGCTCGACCGGAAGAGTGACCGTTACGGGAACGGGATCGCGGATGCGAAACCTGGGAGGCGTCGGCGGCGGGATCCGCGTGGGCGAAGCCGGGTCCGGGACGCTGAACGTCCTCAACGGCGGCGTGGCGGAAGATGCGTCACCGAATGTCGCCGACGGCTGGATCGGCCGACTGTCCGGCTCCACGGGAACAGTCAACGTCGATGGCGCCGGGTCATTCTTCGAAGTGAATTCCAATCTGCACATCGGTCAGGACGGCACCGGAGAACTGAACATCACAAACGGCGGACGCGCCCGAAACAATGCCGCCAACGTGGGCGCTACGTTCAACGGCACCGGGTCCGGAACCGTGACTGTGGACGGTGCCGGGTCGACCTGGTCGAACTTCAGCGGCATTAACGTTGGCGACGGTTCGATCACGATCAGCAACGGCGCGTCTGTTACAAGCACTTTTGGCATTGTGGGCAACCGTTCGGGCGCAACGGGTAGTGTCCTGGTGACTGGCACTGGATCGTCCTGGGCCGCCGGCGGCGGAAACGCAGCCTTCCAGATTGGTCAGTCTGGTGGAACCGGTTCTCTGACCATTGAAAACGGCGGTTTAGTCACCAGCGGTTTAGGCAATATCGCAGCTGGAACTGTCATCGTCCGGGGAACCGGCTCGACGTGGCAGAACACCGGAAGCAACGGCCTCACGATCGGCAGCTCCCTTGGAGCCTCGCAAACTGGTAAACTGAACATTGAGAACGGCGGTTTGGTGGTGAATGTGACGGGATTGGGAAGAACGAGGGTTGGACCACAAGGCATTCTGAACGTTGCGGGCGGCACGCTTCAAACTGCGACGGTCGAGATTCTCAACGGTGGCCAGGTGAATCTGTCCGGAGGAAAGATCGAAGCGTCCGGCACCGTGACTCCCGGAGCACCTTCGAATTTCTCCATGACTGGCGGAGAACTCGAAGCGCCCACGATTCAGGGTGACTTTGCATTCAGCGGAGGCACGCTGGACGTGGAAACCGTCAACGGGACGCTGACTCAGTCCGGCGGCCTGCTGGCTCCCGGCGATTCGCCCGGCATCACGACGATCAATGGCAACTACCTCCTCAGCGGCGGCAGCATTGGCATCGAAATCGCCGGGCTGACTCAGGGGACGGGATTCGATTTCATCGACATCAACGGCAATTGGATCCTGACCGGCGGAAGTCTGGACGTGTCGTTCCTCGGCGGCTTCACGGCAGCCAACGGCAGCACGTTCGATCTGTTCGATTTCGACTCGGTCAGCGGCACGTTCGACACACTCAACCTGCCCAGCCTGTCCGGTGGCCTCGCCTGGGACAGCAGCAACCTGTATTCCAGTGGCTCACTGTCGGTCACGGCCGTCCCGGAACCATCGACATGGGGGATTTGCGGGCTGCTTCTCGGCGGCGCTCTTGTTCGATCTTGCTCATCGCGGCGAAGGCACCGCCGCCTCGATGGGACGAAGGTCCTGGACTCGAACGAACAGCGGTTGCTGGGCGAACACTGAAGCACTCAGCCCGGATGATTCACGCGATCAGAATCTCCCGACGTACGGCGCCCGGGAAACGGTGGCTATGTTGAGTCGGCGAAATGCACACTGTCCGACGGGACTCCGATCCCGTCGCTGCATTTCGACGGGATCGGAGTCCCGTCGTACAAACCCGTCAATAATCCGGGTTAGTCTGATCTGCGGCCTGGCACGCCGACCGCTGTAGGGCAACCAGACTGACATTTCCCGGCAAGCGAACGCTACTCCGCTTCCGCGGGCGGATTTGCGTTGGGACGATTGCCGCTCTGCAACTGAACCCGCACGTCCCAGACGTGAAGTCGGAATGGCGACAAGGGGCGGCGAGAAGTGAACGGGGTGGCGAAGCCGGGAGGTGATGCGGGGCGGTTCTGTTTGTCGGAGAAAAGCTGCATCGCCAGTTGATGTCCGAACGGTGACCACGCGGCGTGCATGACCTGTCCCGGAAGTTCGGCCGATGCGATCAGGCTGCCGTCGTGAACCTCGAACGCATTGATGAACGTGACTGCATTCCTGTTGCCTCCCGATCCGTACTGGCGGTCGACGGTCAGCAGGATCGAATCCGTCGGATCGAACGACATCGCCTGAATGTCGGCGCGAGCGTTCGTTGCCTTGACGGAAAACCTGCTCAGCAGGCTACCGTCTTCAAGCGATCGCAATTGCAGTTCGTCAGACGAAGTCAGCAGGGCGAATCGAGCCGGATGAAGCAGTCCTTTGATGTGCTGCGAACCGGCATCCAGCGCCAGCAGTGACGGCGGGCGTCTGAGAGATTGCTGCCATTGCGGCTCGCCTGTCGCGACGTTCAACGACAGAATCAGGTAGTCGCCCGGCGAACGATACGACGGAAACAGCGTCGACGGCATCTCGGGGTTCTGCCGTGGAAT
This sequence comes from Planctomycetaceae bacterium, assembly GCA_041398785.1. Lineage (NCBI taxonomy): Bacteria > Pseudomonadati > Planctomycetota > Planctomycetia > Planctomycetales > Planctomycetaceae > Planctomycetaceae bacterium. The sequence continues at coordinate 176,280 of JAWKUA010000012.1, forward strand.
TTCCCTCATTCCATCGAACACGCGTCCGAACGAAACCAGAAGCGACTGACAGTCCAGCGAAAACGCCATGTCTTCGACTCGCCCTTCATGCGGCCGAAGTTTGTGCACCCGTCGAAAGTTTCGCGGCGCGGGGCTGTCGTCATCCGGCTGAAACGGCCATTCGGGCGTCACGAGTCCGATGGGCCGATCCGGCAGCGGCTGACCTTCGGCGGCCCACAGTTCCACGGTGCCGTCCATCTTCCCGACGGCAAACAGACAGCCGCCGGGAGCCGCGAAGACCTTGCGAACGTCGGCATTGCTGTATCGCAGACCGTTGGAATGTCTGTCAGCGCGATGGCTGACATCCAGTTCGGCGACCGGCAGCGGTTGGTCTTCGTCAAAGGTCTGCAGCAGAGTTCCATCCGCTGCGTCGCGGAAGCACAGCCGAGTGAATTCACCCAGCGTCGCGATCACTTTCCCGTCACCGGACAACGCTGCGTGGTACAGTCGCTCGGTGGAATGAAGCTCAAAGAATTCATGCTTGAGCCGCCATTCCGGGCCTTCGGCGATGGCGCAGACGTCGGCCGATACGGCGACAAGCTGGCCTCGTCGTCCGAAACTCAGCCTCGGCACCGAGAGCCTGCTGTCGTCCAGATCGCGGATGGAATGTCCCGTCATCTCAATCGTGGCGTGCGGCCAGCGACTGCCTTCGGGCACCGTCACGGTCGGCGTCGGTGCGTGCTGCCAGACAGCTTCCAGGTCTGCCAGCCGCTGCTGTTCCCGGCGATAGTCGGCAAGCACGGGAACCAGGTGCCAGCACACGGCCACCGCCGAAACCAGCAGCCAGACGGATAGAAAAATCCGAAACGGTGATCGCTGTTCTGTGAACATGATTCAGTCTCCACTCGTTGCAGGCTTTCAGGCCAGATCGATCCGACACCATCGGCGGAATGCATAGGCCGTCGCAGCGACTCCGACACACAACATTGCCATCGACGCTACGACAACAGCGTTCGTCTGCAGAACATTGGTCGCTCCCATGAAGGTCCATGTGGCCTGGCAGATCATGACAAGCACGATCATGCCGACCATCTTCCAAAACATCGAACCCAGCGATGCGGACAATGCCCCGCATCCAAAAATCATGACGTGAGCCGACAGCAAATAGACGGCCGCAGCGGCAAGAATCGGCGATGTGATGAACTCGCGGAACCACACGAACAGTATGGGAATTTGAATAACGAGCCACACAACCTGCAGCGTCACGATGGTTCGCAGGACGGCCAGGCCGTTTTCCACGACCCAGTCGCGGCGAGTCACCGGCCGCAGTGATTCGTATCCCAGACGCGCCCAGCGCTGCACCTGCGGCAGCCAGCACATCCACGAAAGCATCAGCGACCACATCAGCGGAAACGACATTAACCCCGCAAAGCTTTCGGCGGTCTTTGGATTCGCTCCTCCCATCATCTGCAACGGAGTGAGTTCAACCAGGCACGCCATAATCGCCGTGAAAACGATTCCCTGCGGCCAGTCCACCGCCAACTGCCAAAGCCGGATGCGTTCCCGTCGGCCGACCCCAGCTCGCTGAGTCAGTTGTTCCAGCCGCCGCGAAGCTCCGAGCAGGAACCATTGAAACCGCTTTGTATTCCATCCCGGCTGCTGCCACAGAGCCCTCTGGCGGCGACGCATTTCGGCCGCCTTCAGATCCCACATGTTCATAGGCATCACTGCGGCGTACGACGGATCTTCTTCTGTCAGTTTCGACAGCTGATAAAACATCCGGACGGCCATCGCGGCTGCCGTCGACAGCAGGCTCAGCATCAGAGCCGTTCGCTGACCGTCCTGAATTTCGAACACGGCCATTCGCAGCGGACCAGCAAACATCGCCGCGAACAGACCGAAGAAGTAGATCACTCCAACGGTATTCGCATTGGCCATGATTCCGAACACAGCAACCCAGGCACTTAGCTGAATCGTCACGTGGCCGGCCGCCGATCCTCCGGTTGCCGCGGCCAGCAGAATGCCCATGCTGACCGGGACGACCAGCAGGAAGGCTCCCACCGCCAGGTGAGGAAACCGGTAACCGGGAACAAGCGACGCTTCCGGCGTTGCCAGTTGCTGTTTCAAATGAGCCCCCAGGAACATGGCCGGAAAAATCAAAAAGATGCCGCCCATCGCGGCCTCGCGAGGAGTCTCGTCCGACAAGATCGAGACGAATACCGGCAAACCGGCAATCAATCCAAACGCCAGAATCGCCAGAACCAAGAGGCGGCGGGTCAAATACGAGTTGATCACCTGAAGATAGACATTCGGTGACCCCGTCAGCCGCTTGGCCAGCACCAGATCAGTTGTCGCTGACATGAATGTTCTTTCTATCCGGACAGTCCCGGGATCGATGCATCTGTGACAAGGCTTCCGTCGCGCGCTTGAATCGGTTCGACAAATGAAACCGGCTAGGAAATATCCACCAGCGGCGAGTGGTGCAGTTCCAGGAAGATCTCTTCGAGGTTGAGATCTTCCACATCGATTTCGGCCTGCCATTCGTGACGCAGTCGCTCCGGCAGCGACGGGTCGAAGTCACGCACGCTGATCACGGCGCTGCGGCCGTTGCGGTCGCAGTTCAGCAGGCCGGGAACGGTGTTGATCCCGTCCGGCAGAGTACCCGCGACGGAGATTCGCAGGCGCTTCACGCTGTCCTTCAGAGAACTCAGTTCGTCGTCCCACGTGATCGTTCCATTCTGCAGGACAGCCACCTGATCGGCGACTCGTTCCAGATCCGACGTGATATGGGTTGAAAACAGCACCGTGCGTTCGCCCGACATCGCCATGTCCAGCAGCGTCGCCAGAAACCGACGGCGAGCGTCCGGGTCCAGGCTGGCGACGGGCTCGTCCAGAACCAGCAGGTCCGGTTCGTGCCCGAGTGCCATCACGATGGCCAGCTTCTGTGTCTGACCGGTCGACAGTGTGCCGACTCGATCGTCCACGGGAAGATTCCATTCGGACACAAGCCGGGCGATGAGTTGATCGTTCCACCGAGGATAGAAGGCTCGAATATAGGCAATTATCTGCCGCACCTTCATCCACGGATAGAGACTCACTTCCTGAGGCACATAAGCCAGGCGGGCCTTCGCTGCGGCGGACAGTTCCAGAGTCGGCTCACCAAATACGGTGATCGTTCCCGCCTGTGGCGTCTGCAGACCCAGTGCACACTTCAGCAGTGTGGTCTTGCCGGATCCATTGGTGCCCAGCAGTCCCGTGACCGTGCCCGGACGCAGCGAATAGCTCAGCGCATCCAGCACCGTCTTCTGTCCGAAGCGTTTGGTGACGTTATGCATTTGAATGATGGAATCAGCCATTCTTCAAGTCCTTCAGCAACGGAGACAACGCGGACAGCACCTGTTCGCGGGACAGTTCCAACTGCTTCGCCTGAGCGGCCACCTGTTCGAGCAGCGGTTTGAGAGACTGTTGTTTTTGTCGCACCGTCGACGGCCCGGCGGCATTCGACGATACGCGCATGCCCTGGCCTCGCACACGTTCCAGCACGCCGTCGCGTTCCAGCAGCGAATAGGCCTTGGACACGGTCATGGGATTGATCTGCAGTTCTTCGGCAATCTGCCGAACAGACGGCAGCAGTTCGTCGCCGTTGAACTTCCCGGCCGCGACCAGAGTCTTCACCTGATCCATCACCTGCCGATAGATCGGCACGCCGGACGAGGGGTGGATCTGAAACAGTAGTCTGGGACTCATACGTCTTGCTGTCGGGCCATTCTGTATTCATCAGAGCCGCGGCGTCTTTGTGCGACGATACGACAGGCCGCGAGTTTCGCCGTGATGCCACTGCGTTCGACAACGGACCCGCGGCAACACTCGAAGTGTGTGTATTACTACAATAATACACATGCAGGCGGGTTTCAAGCGAAAGCTGGCCGATAGCAGATTTTCAGTGAATCCGATGAACCGAGACAGCCGCTTTTGTCTCACAACCGTGAATCAACCGGGCTGATCAGGTAACTCAAGGGCGAACGCGCCTTGAGCCGGCAGCGCCGGCGGCCTTCTCAGGACGCGGTCCTGACACACTTCCAACTGCCGAATAAGCGTGACCGTGGCACCGCTATCGTTCCTGCGGTAGGCTGTTGTACAAGGCGGACTTCGCCGCGCATAAGACGTGTTGCCGGCGATGCGGCTGGTAAGCGAAGGGGCAAGTCGCCCCGCGTCACACCGCGAATCACCATCTACGGGGAAGAAACCATGAAACGTTTTGCAATCGCTGTTTCCGTGTGCTTCGCACTGACTGCTGGCGTGACACTGTGTGCTCAGCAGCCACCGCAGTTTCCTGCCGAAAAGGAACATGCGTGGCTGCAGCAGTTCGTCGGAGAATGGGAGTCTGAATCGGAAGCGTCGATGGGCCCAGGGCAGCCTTCGATCAAGGGCAAAGGAGCCATGTCTTCGCGGATGCTGGGTGAATTCTGGGTGGTATCAGAAATCACTGGCGACATAGGCGGCGGCAGCATTCATGCGATCCAGACAATCGGCTACGACCCCAGGAAGAAAAAGTACGTTGGGACATGGGTCGATTCGATGATGAATCACATGTGGAAATACGAAGGCGCCGTCGATGACTCCGGCAAGCTGCTGACGCTGGAAGCTGAAGGCCCCAACTTCATGGATGAAAAAAAACTGACGAAGTTCCGGGATTCGTACGAATTCAAATCGCCGGACCACATCGTGGCAACATCGTCGATGCAGGGTGAGGACGGCAAGTGGATCATCTTCATGACCGGTCACATCCGCCGCGCCAAGTAATGGTTGCCGTGCGGCGCCGCGTACGCTCGCGGATCATGTTCCGGTTTCCCACCGTTGACGATTGAGAGTCATTCCCGCGAGGGCGTGTCCGAGACGCGAAATCGGACGCGGCAGCAGTAGCGGACACAGCCCGGGAACGAAAAAACATCCGAGGATCTCGATCGTGTCCGCCAGATAGAGACTGCGACTCACCTGGAAACCGTTTCGAAATTCGTTCGTGCGTTCGGTCCCTACACGCCGCGGCGTTCCTGTTTGCCATCATTCCGGCGCAGGCGGGATTCCAGCCCGGATCGCTGAATGCCCGCTGTCAGCCCGGGCGATTCACGGAACCGGGGAAGGGGGCAGGCTCCGAGAGCCACCTGCGGCCGCAACCGAAATCCGACGATCTTCCGCTCGGCGTCTCCTTTCCGGCGAGGTGCGGACCCAACAAAAGCGAACCCGCGCGCATCAACTGGCGATGTATGTGATTTACCAGAACCATCTGCCCATGCTGGCTGATTATCCATCTGCTTTTTCGGGCCAGCCGGACTGGAAGTTGCTGGCGCAGATTCCTTCGAACTGAGACGAAACACGCGTTCTGCATGCTGAGTTCGGTAAGTGTCTCGTCATCGCCCGCCGATCGGGTAACGACTGGTATCCTGGTGGCATGACGGCGACCGAAGGAAGGACTTTGAAGCTGCCGCTTGCGTTTCTTCGCGGCGGTTCGTACCAGACCGAATTGTATCTGGACGATCCGGCAGCCGGTCCGACATCCGTGAAAAGTTCGCGGCAGGCCGTTTCGGCGGAAGACTCGCTGGAGGTTCTCATGCCTGCATCCGGCGGGTTCGCCGCGCAATTGACGCCAATGGAGCGTTGATGCCGCCGCGAACCGGTCGACGAAGGTCTTGCTGCCGGTCGGTCGCGGGCAGCGGCGCGTCACACCTTTTGCGGCGGTGTGTAGGGGTTGACGACTGCCTCGGCGCGGCTGTCACTGATCTGCCGGTCGCTGGTGTCGGAATCGTCGGCGACGTGGCTCAGATCCCGCAGACTCAGGCCCAGCGAATTCAGGAAGTAGACTCCCAGAAGCGTCACCGGAATATACATGCTGAGGTGGTAATACAGTGACGATCCCAGCACGAGCGACGGGTCCGGCTGAACGGCCAGCGTGGCCATACTGATCTTGAAGCAACCCTGGATGACGCCGAAGTAGCCGGGAGTCGACGGCACCGTCACGCCCAGCGCTGTGACACCGGTTACGATCAGCCCGGCGGCGGGAGTCACCGGAATGTGAAACGCTGTCAGAGCCGTGTAGGCGATCATTCCGTTCAGCAGCCATTGGGCCAGCGAACTGGCGGTGATCAGAACCAGTGCCTTACCGTTGCGAAGTGCCTGAAGTCCGGCAGCTCCGCTGCGCAGCATTTCCAGAAGCTTGTTGCTGAGTCCTTCGGGGACAAACGGCAGGCGGTTCAGCACGGCCATCGTGAAGCGGACGAACTGCTCCGTCCAGATCAGAAACACAACAACACACAGCACAACGCCGGCGGAGGCAATGCCCAGGAACTTAGCGGCGTTGCGGTATTCGTCCGGCAGATCCTTCGTGAAGACCAGTCCCAGGCTGAACAGTGCCAGAATTGCCAGGACGTCGAAGATGCGTTCCAGCACGACTGTCGACAGGACAGTGCTCGCGGGCACTTTGTGTTTTCGCTGTACCACGAAGACTCGCACGAATTCGCCCAGGTGCGCGGGCAGAATGTTGTTGGCCGCGAATCCGATCAGCAGCGGTGCCATCAGTTGTTTCGTCGACAGCGGCTTGACGGGAGCCAGCAGCCACGACCAGCGCATTGCTTTCAGCCAGTAGAAGCCGAACAGCAGCAGCAGCATGACGGGCAGCGTCAGGTAATTCGCCTGCTGAAAACCGGCCTGCAGTTCTTCGCGCGACGTTCCCTGCATCGACCACGCGAACGCGGCCACGGAAACCAGAATGCCGATCAGCAGGCCGAGAAAGCGTTTCATGACTGGCGACGTCGCGCGGGGAAAAGGCGAATGCTCAACCCGTGGTCGCAGAACAGACCATCAATGTGGTGTCTCTGAAGGTGCAGGCCTGATCCGCGACCACGGGCTGAACCAAGTGCCCGGGAACCAAAGTATAGGCCACAAACACCGCTCGTGCAGAGGCACGTTTTGATCCGAACGTTCCGCACAACCGGAACACGCCGATGCCGGGCGCGAAGCTCAACGCATGACGCGACTCCGATCCCGCCGATTCACAGCGACGGGAATGGAATTCCGTCGTACAGTAATGCACGTCAACCAAGGGCCGGCCGCGAAGCAGAATCCTACTTCAGCAGATCCTTCACGGTGTCACGTTCTTCGCGCAGTTCGGCGATCGTGGCATCGATTTTAGCCTGAGCGAAGTCGTTGTGTTTCCGGCCCTGTACGACCGACCAGGTTTTTCCGTCGCTGGTGAGTGGAAAACTGCTGATCAGGCCTTCGTCAACGCCGTAGCTTCCGTCGCTGCAGACCGCGGCGCTGAATGACTGACCCTGCGGCGTCGGATTCGCGGCCGCGCGGATGGTGTCGATCACGGCGTTGGCGGCTGACGCTGCGCTGGAAGCTCCCCGAGCTTCAATCACGGCGGCACCGCGTTTCTGAACGGTCGAAATGAAATCACCCTTCAGCCATGCTTCGTCGCCGATGACTTCCGCGACCGGTTTGCCGCCGATCTTCGCGTTGTAGAAGTCCGGGTACTGCGTCGCCGAGTGGTTGCCCCAGATCGTCATGTTCGACACGGCAGAGACAGGCTGGCCGGACTTCTGCGCCAGTTGCGAGACCGCTCGATTCTGGTCAAGCATCGTCATCGCATACCACCGATCGTTGGGAACTTTGGGAGCGTTGTTCATCGCGATCAGGCAGTTGGTGTTGCACGGATTTCCCACAACGACAACTCGCACGTCCGACGCGGCGGCATTCGAAATTGCCTGGCCGGTGCTGGTGAAGATCGGGCCGTTGATGCGAATCAGATCGCCTCGTTCCATGCCCTGCTTGCGGGGCACGCTGCCGACGCACAGCACCCAGTTGCAGTCGCCGAAACCGTCTTCCAGATGATCGCTGTCGGCTTTGACGACACCAGCCAGCGTGGGGAACGCGCAGTCGTCAAGTTCCATCTGGACGCCGTCGAGAGCCTTCATGACCGGCGGCACTTCCACCAGATGCAGGATCACCGGCTGATTCGGGCCAAACACCTGTCCGGAAGCGATGCGAAACAGAAGTGCGTAACCGATCTGTCCGGCGGCTCCCGTGACGGCAACTCGAATGGGCGACGACATTCAACAATCCTTTCGCTTTGGGGCAGGGAAACCGGAATTCCGGAAACTTTGTGATGGTGGAATCGCGGGATTGTAGGCACATCCGTCGCCGCGCGCCAAAGTGCGGCCGCGCGAGTCTCACGAACAGAATTTCGTGTTCCCGTCCCTGCTGGCTATCGGGAAAATGTCCGCTGCAGCCAGCCTTGAAGCCGCCGCCACAGAGACACGGAGTCTGTCTGAATGCGCACCCGCCCCGTGCCGAACAGCTGCGTCGCACCAGCTTCTTCGGAAACGATTCGAATCGTCACCTCATAGACGACCTCCGCCGGGCGGAACTTCGCGCCATTCGGAATTGCAGCAGCCAGACGCGCTGCGACGATTTCCGAAGGCAGCTCATCGGCAGCGCGCGGAGCGACGCGTTCCACAATCCCGCGCTGAGCACCGGCACCGGTTCCGACGGAAAGGAACTGCAGAGACTGCCCCGGTCTGACGGTGTCCAGTTGGTATTCCGAAACGAAGGCGGCCACGTGCGATGACGTTTCCGGTTCGCCGACATAACCCAGCAGCGTGCCTCGATTGATCCATGATTGTCGGTTGAGATGTTCGAGCGGCAGGCCGGACCAGTGTTCGGGCAGGTCGTCATCATCATGCGTCGGCGTTACTCGGGGCGGCAGCAGCGTCCCGCTGATGGAAGAGCGAATCGAGAGCGCGGCGTACTCGGAATTCACGTTGTCCAGCGTTCCCTGCACTGCCAGCATCGATTCACGCAGCGCCGGGACCAGCGGTGAGCCGGCCGTCTGCGGATCGCGAAGTATCGCTTCCAGCCGGAGCCGGCTTTCTTTCAATTCGGCCTGCAATTGCTGCTGACGCTGCTGCAGGTCCGGATTGCGGAACTCCGCCAGCACGTCTCCGGCCTGCACGGTGTCGCCGTAGTTGGCAGCAGCGAAAACCTGTCCCGGCAGAGAGGCGTACACCGGCACCGCGTCCGGTAACACGATCGCCGGCGCAATCACCGAATGAGGCAGCGGGATCGCCGCCAGAGCGATCAACACCGGCAGCGCCAGCAGTATTCGTCGCTTCGCGGAAGAACGGAATCCGCGCGTGCGGTGGTGGCCGATCAAAGCGCCAGAAAACGCGGCAACCGGAGTGACAATAAACGCGAACAGCACCGCGACGGAGATCCCTGCGGTGACCACCCGCAGATTCCATTCGCGACCGACGGTCTGCAGCAGCTTCAGAATCGCGATCGTTAATACCGTTCGATAGAGCAGTGACAGCACTCCATAGCTCAGCAGGAAACCGTGACGGTCGTCAGCCGGTTCGTCGCTGCCCATTTCCCCGGCAGTCAATAATCGCTGAAAAAATGCCTGCACCGTCGCGGACGCTCGCTGGCCGAGATTCGGCAGATTCATCCAGTCCGACAGCAGGAAGTATCCGTCAAATCTCAGCAGCGGATTGCCGTTGAACAGCACGGTATTGACCGAACACACAATCATTGTGTTCAGCAGCACAGTTCTTGTCAGTCCCGGCGCAGCGAAGAACCACAGAATCGTGCAGACGGACGCCAGCACCAGTTCGACGACCAGACCGGCAGCCGTCACCAGCAGCCGCTGACGTCGAGGCAACAGCCAGGCGTCGGTGACGTTTGTGTAAAGCACGGGAGTCATCACCAGCAGCATGATGCCCGCTTCATGGCATTCGGCCCCGAAGTGCCGGCATGTGAAAGCATGACCCGCTTCGTGCAGCACTTTGACGATAACAAACACCAGCAGCATCAACGGCAGATTCGCCGGCCCCAACAGCGTGCCGATATGTGGAAACGAATCTGTGATTTCGTCGAATCGCAGCACAACAAGGACAGCGGCGATCGCGGTGACAGAAATCATCACAGCAACCGCCGCCGGCTGAAACAGCGGTTGCACGACCGGCATCACAGCGTCCAGCAGTCGTGTCGGATTCAGCAGCGGAATCCGCAGCCGCAGCAGTTGCAGCACCGGCTTCACGACAGCACTGACCAGTGCGGCTGTCGTTGCGGATGCTGTTTTTGTCGTGGATGCTGTTTTCGTAAAGGATGGCGGTGCGGCTGACGCGGAAACCGTGGATCGCAGCAACTGCCGAGCCGCAAGGTGCCTCAGAAACCCGCTCAGTTCTTCAATCGAAATCCCTTCGCCGAGTCTGGTGACGTGCTGCAGCAATCGCGACGCGGTCACCCTTCCGTCCAACTGGTTGAAGATATTGAATTCCAGGTCGTTCAGAACGACGTATTCCAGCGTCAGCGGATCCTTCAGCACCCATCCCTCTGATTCATGGCGTCGCACGATCAAATCCGATCGTTTGCGCCAGGGAATTGGATGTATGGGACGTTCATTCATGATTCGACACGTCGATAACACACGGCTCAGCGTGAACGCACGCCGCTGGCAGGATTCAGTGTACCAGCGCCGTCCCCCGGGTCAGGTCGTGTGCCGCTGTGCCAATGTCTTAAATGTTGGATGGCACCGGCACAAGCACCGGCACAAGGCGGATGGCACCGGCACAAGGCGCGGCACCGGCACAAGGCGCGACACACGTTGATGGGCGATTAAGGCCCAACGGGCCGGTCGTTCGTCCAGCCTGGGACGACGTCCCAGGAAACGGGTGCGACCGTAACCAAAGGCCCAACGGGCCGGCAGTTCGATTTGTCTTCGTGAGGCGGTTTGTCGGCGGAATGGTGTGGGCGAATCTCACGTGTCGAATGGACGCCTCAACGTGGCGTGGATTACCCGGGGCGATGCCGCAGGCTGGGAGAACTGCCGGCCCGCTGGGCCTGAACTGCGACTTGACGGCTGGGTTCTCGCCTGCGCGGGAATGACGGGAATCGCGAGACTGCGTTCCCGCCTGCATGGGAATGACGGAAATCTGTCCCACGCGCCAAACTCAGTCACTCCCATTCGATCGTTGCTGGTGGTTTGCTGCTGATGTCGTAGACGACTCGATTGATGCCGCGGACGCTGTTGATGATGCGTGTTGAGATGCGGCCAAGGACGTCGTGGGGGATTGGGTACCAGTCGGCCGTCATGAAGTCTTCGGTCTGGACGGCCCGGATCGCCGCGACGTTTTCGTATGTGCGGTCGTCTCCCATGACTCCCACGGACTGCACCGGAAGCAGCACAACAAAAGCCTGCTTCACTTCGCGGTACAGTTTCGCGGCGTGGAGTTCCTCGATCAGGATCGCATCGGCTTCGCGGATGATTTCGAGCCGTTCTTCGGTGATTTCGCCAAGGCATCGCACGGCCAGGCCGGGACCGGGAAACGGATGCCGCCAGACCAGAGTTTCGGGCAGCCCCAGCTTCAGCCCCATGCGGCGGACTTCGTCTTTGAACAGATCCCGCAGCGGTTCGATCAGTTCGAATCCCAGCTCTTCGGGAAGTCCTCCGACGTTGTGGTGAGATTTGATTGTCGCGGCCGGACCGTCGACATTGGCTCCGCTTTCGATCACGTCGGGGTACAGCGTTCCCTGAGCCAGAAACTTCGCGTTTTCGATCGATTTCGCTTCGTGACGGAAACAGTCGATGAAGACCTTACCGATGATCTTTCGTTTCTGCTGTGGTTCTGAGACACCGGCCAGTTCCGATAGAAAGCGTTCTCTTGCGTCGACGACGTGCAGGTCGGTTTTGAAGTGGTTGCGGAACTGTTCTTCCACCTGCCGTCGTTCGTCTTTTCGAAGCAGGCCGTTGTCGACGAAAATGCACGACAGTTGTTCGCCGATAGCTTCGGAAATCAGTGCCGCCACGACTGACGAATCGACTCCGCCGGACAATCCGCAGATAACCCGGTTTTCGCCGACAAGAGTGCGGATGTTTTCCTTTTGTTGTTCGATCAGCGACGTAATTCGCCAGGTGCCTTTGCAGCCGCAGATGTTGTGGACGAAGTTGCCCAGCAACTGCCCGCCGAAGTCCGTGTGAGTGACTTCCGGATGAAACTGCAGCCCGAAGATCGGTCGCTGAGTGTGACGCATGGCGGCGTTGGGACATGTTTCGGTCGTCGCCAGAGATTCGAAGTCACCGGCCAGTGAGTCAACCTGGTCACCGTGGCTCATCCATGCCGTAAACGTATCGGGAATGGCTTCGAACAGAGGATGGTGCTTCTTGACGCGGCAGGGCGCTCGTCCGAATTCACGGGAAGTTGCGGGAAGAATTTTTCCGCCCAGAGTCTGACTGACGACCTGCATTCCATAGCAGATACCCAGAATAGGAATGCCGAGTTCCAGAATCTTCGGGTCAATCGTCGGAGCACCTTCGGCGTAGACGCTGGCGGGTCCGCCGGACAGAATCAGTCCGCGGGGATTCAGTTCGCGGATGCGTTCGGCGGTCAGGTCATGGCGAACGATCTGGCAGAACACATTCTGGTCGCGGACTCGCCGAGCGATTAGCTGAGCCGTCTGGGATCCGAAATCCATAACCAATACGGATTCATCCTGAGCCTGGGAAAGCGCTGGCGCGCCGGCTGCGTCGGGTCCTGTCGAGGATTTCGCCATCGTGTTTCTGCTGTCGCCGAGTTTGGAAAAACGCGGCAGCTTAGCACACGACAGGCGATTCTCAACGCCGGTTCTTCAACTGATCTTGGCCCGAATTTACCGTCGGCGGTAGAATGCCGGCGTCGCGTCAGGGATGACAGTACGCGACGTTCGAAAGTTTCAGCGGCGAAAAGCAGGAGGCGAGTCGTGAGGCACGTAGCAATCATCGGATCGGACACCGTTGTCGGCCATGCACTGGCGACGCAACTGGAAAAGTCCTGCCGGATCACGTCGCAAACCCTGCGGCCCGGATCCCTGCCGGGAGCTGGGGCGAGCGGCATCGGACCGCATGATTCCGGATACTTTGAAGCCGGTGCCGACTGTGTGGTCTTCTGCGGTGAAGCATCCCGATCATCGTGGGATCCGGAATTCGGAGACCTGTCGACGGACGAACACCACATTCCGTCCTGTGCGTCCGCCGCGGCCGAAAGCGGGATACCGCTGATCTTCATTTCCAGTGACGCCGTGTTTCGCGGACCGTGGATGTTTCACGACGAATCATGTGACGCCTTCGATGGAACACGCGTCGCCGTGCGCCTGCTTGAACTGGAACGCTGTGTTCTGAGTGCCGGTTCGAATCTTGTTGTTCGCACGAACGCGATCGGCTCAACAGGACACGGTGATACCTTTCTGGACAGCATCGTCGACGCGGCTTTGACCCTGCAGCCGTGCGAACTGAATTCGACGACATGGTCGACTCCGATTTCCGCGGCTCTGCTGGCGGCGATGTTTCCCAAACTGCTGAAGCATCGCCTGACCGGACTGCTGCACCTGTCCGGGGCGGAACGAGTTTCGCCGTGGAGTTTCGCGGGTCACCTGGCTGCCGAAATGGGCAGCCACCGAAGTCTGTTTCCACCGGCGACCGACGCGATTCACCGCACGGAACGGTCGCTGCACTGTGCTCGTGCCAGACAAGACCTGTCGCTTCGCATGCCCGCGATGAAGCAAACACTGGACGCACTGGTCGACTGTATGCAGATCGGGCTGCCCGAGTTGATCGCCGCCTGAATCGACTGCTTCGGAATGCAATTTCTTCGAAGATGTGGCATCCGGTGCCCGGATCCCGCAGAGAACGCGGCTATCGTGCTGCCTGGATCACCTGAATCTGCGGGCGAATCTTTTCGCGGCGAGCTTCCACGACAGCTTCCGCTCGATTGAATTCCGCTTCCGCCGCGGGCAGCTTTGCCTGAGCGTCCGTCAACTGCTGTTCCAGCGGAGCGATTGCCGCCATGAGCTGCGGAATCGCCTGCTGATTTTCCAGGATTTTCTGCTGAGTCGCGGTGATCTTCTCTGCAGCGGCCTGGATGGCTGACTTCGTGGCCTGGATGGCTGCATCCGTTTCCGCCACGAGCTGTTTCCGCTGAGCCAATTGCTGTTGCTGACCGGCGACGGCTTTCGCGAGCGCTTCGGCCGATTGTTTGATGTCTTCGTCGTTCGGCAGAACCGCTGCCGCCTGGTTGATCTGCTTGACGGCGGCCTGCAGTGCAGGAACGGCCTGTTCGTGCTTTGCAGCCTGTTCCGCCTGAACGACTTTTTGCTGTTCCGTGGCTGCCAGTTTTGCGGTCAGCGCATCGCTGTTCTGCTTCGCATCCGCGATCGCAGCTTCACCGGTGGAGATCGCCCGCTGAGTTTCTTCGAACTGTTGCTGTGCTGTCTTGAGCGCGGCTTCCGCTTCAAGTGCGGCCATGCGCGCCTGTTGCAGCGTGTCCCGCTGCTGTCGGAGAACATCCAGTTCGTCGCGCAGCGCGATGTACTGGTTCCACTTTTCGATCTCCGCCTGGCCGTCGCTGAGTAACTTCTGAGCGGCACTGTCGGCGGTCTGCGCGGCGGCGAGTTTTTCATCGAGCGGTGCGAGTGCTGCGGTGAGCTGTTCGACCGTTGACGCAGTCGCGGCGGCCTGCTGTTCGGCCTGCTGAACGCTTTGAGTGATCGACGCAGCGGACTTCTGGTGTTCCGTAAGTGCGACGGATGCCGTTTCCAGGCCTGCTTCCGTCTGCTGCAGTTCCGTATTGCGGGCTTCCGTCTGCGTCTTGAGTTGTTCGGCAACGGCCTTGAGTTGTTCATCGGCCGGAATCAGTTCTGACGCCTTGCCGGCCGTTTCCGCGGCGGCGGTCAGATCCGGAATGGCTTTTTTCAGGGCCGCGATGCGTTCCTGACTGGTTGTGATTTGCTGTTGAACGGTGGTGATCTGCTGCTGAACATTCTTTAGCGAAGTCTGCTGTTCCGCCAGCGCGGTCTGCGCTGCCGTATGTGCCTGCCTGGCGGATTCAATCTGCTGAGCGTGGCTGTTTCGCTCTGCGGTTGCCGCGGCGACGGCCTGCTGTGTCTCCGACTGTTGTTGATTCAATTCCGGCAGTCGTCCTTCCGCCGCCTGCAGCCGGTCTTCCAGCGCCGGCGGGTTCGTCGTCAGGTTGCCAATCCGAGCTCCGTCGGCGGCATTCCAGACGCGGATTTCTCCCGTCCAGTCGCCGGCAATGACGCGGTTGGATTCGTCGCAGTGAGTCACCTGCAGGGCCAGATCTCCCAGCGCTTCGAAGGCGAGCAACTGGGCTCCGTTCTGATCCCAGAGTTTCGCGACGTTGTCACGACCGCAGGTGACGAGGCGCCCATCGCGGCAGAATTCCAGGCCAGTGACGCCGCCGCCGTGAGCGTCCCAGGACTTGATGTTGCCGCCGGCTTCCATTTCCCACAGCTTGACGCTGCGATCCTCGCTGGCGGAGGCCAGAACATTGCTGTCGATCCGCCAACTGAGAGCATTGATGCCTCCCTTGTGCCCGGCCAGATTCAGGTATTCACGGCCGGTGAACGCTTCCCACACGAACAAGCCGCCGGCACGGTCCGCCGTGGCCAGCAATACACCGTCCGGACTGAATTCCAGCGAATGGATCCAGTCCGTGTGTTTCGTCACTTCGTAGGCCAGTTCGCCGGTCTGAGTGCTGTAGACTCGCACGACTTTTCCCGGTCCGCCGAGCGCCACGAACATCTGGTCGGAACTGATGTCCGCGGCCAGAACTTCGTCGAGTTCGTCACCGACTTCGATCACACGTTCGCCGGTCCTGATATTCCAGACGACAGCCAGACCCTTTGAGGCACCGTGTCCTCCGCCAGCCAGCAGCAGTGCTCCGTTACGGCTGAACTTCAATACCCGCGCCTGGCCTTCGGGGAATGGAAGGACTCCCAGCGGTTCCAGCGTCTCGCTGCTGAACAGAATGACCTGCTTCTGTCCGGCGACAGCAACCAGTTTAGCCCACGGGCTGGTGGCCAATGCGGGTACCGCCGTTGTTGCCGACGTATGGACAACCGGCGCCAGATTCAGGACATCCGGCATCGGCGGCGGGCCTTCCGGTCGAGTGTCCGCGGCGCCGTCGATCGCCAGACTGACAGCCGGCTTCTTCGGCAGCATGACTTTGCTGGAGGCCGTTTCCGGCGCGCCGGTGTCGATCCATTTGCGAATCGTGGCCAGCATGTCATCCGGCAGCCGATCCGATTCCGGCGGCATGTAGGGTTCCAGGTCATGATTGATCAGGCTGAACAGATAGCTGTCGCCCGCGCTGCCCGGTGTGACTGCCGCACCGGAGGCTCCGCCCTGCATCAGCGTCGTGTACGTCGACAGGTCCAGGTCGGATGTCTTTTTGTTGGTGCTGTGGCAACTGAAGCACTTCTGCCGCAGGATCGGCTTGACGTGGTCTTCGTAGTTGACCTTGTCATCGGCCGTTGCCGTGCATGCGAACCCGGCGAACAGAAGCAGCGTGATGTTTCGGATGGGGATCATAATTGGCTCAGAGAGGTTTGAGGCTCTCGGGATCGAAAAGGTTATTTCGCCGGTTTTCCTTTGTGCGCGATTGGCCCGGGATTGACGACTACTTTCCCACTGGCCAACTCCAACTGGAGTGTCGTTGGCGGGAGTCAGTAGAATCCGCGGTTGTTGTATCCGAGATAGAAGACGCTGACATAGGCGGGCGATGTATCCGCCGAGTACCTGGCGACAACCTTGGTGATGCCATCGTAGACAGTGTAATCGGTACCAAGAGATTCATCGTGAATTGTCTTTGGTTCGGGGTATTCAATCGTGCTCCTGATCGGCTGCAGACTCGCGTCCAGGAGTGCAAGTTTCAACGGACGCAGGTATGGGTGTTCTTGCTGCGAATAGATCTCAATCTGGTCCGCAATTGTTAGCTGAATTTCAATAGTGCGTTCATTCTTCGATTCCGTTGTTCGTGATTTTGCCGCGAGGACTACGGGTTCCGGTGTCTCGTTTTTCCGGATGTGATTCCCGTCAACGACCTTTTCATCAGCGACGGCTGCGGCTCCAATTCCGCCAACCAGCAGAAGAGTGAGTGTTCGGAGTTGATTCATGACTAGCTCCGCGAGGTTGTGGGCACTCAGGGAATTGAGTTCTAAACGCCGGAGGAGCGATCCTCTATTAGGACCGGGCGTCAGCCCGGTGTTTCGTCGGCGATGTTCAAAGCTCCGGGAGGGGTGGCATGATTTGGTGGTTCGACGTCGTTGTGTCACATCGTCGGGCAGAGTGTCTGTTCTCGATTGTTCACCGGGGCTGACGTCTGACGTCCGGTGCCTATGAAAGGGTCGTCCGTTCGAGACTGAGCTACATCAATGATTGAACAAGAACTCCCGTGAATTCAGCAGACTCCAGAAAATGTCTTCCAGAGGCTGCTGCGGGTTTTCTTCTTCCGTTGCAACCGCCACAAGTTGTTGCAGTTCCTCGTCCGTGGGTTTGCGAGCGAAGCAGCGGACGTACAGCTCGGTGATGATCTCTGCCGGCGTCCTGCCTTCCTTCAGCAGGGCAGGGATGAGTCCGCCCTGCTGAATCTTGCTGTTGGTGGTATCGCCGTTGATCAGGTGCAGGGCCTGAGACAGGTTCGGTTCCATCTGAACTTCACAGGAACAGACGCTTTCGCGCTTGGCGCGACCGAAAGTTGTCAGGAAGTAGGTCGATGTGTTTCCGTCGGCGATCTGGACGGCTCGCGCGCCAACCGGCAGGCCGGGGAACTTGTTGTTGGTGGACGTCACCTGAGTAATGCAGTCCAGCAGCACTTCGGCGCGCATTCGCCGGAGTTCGGCATGTGCGAAGTTGCTGTGATCGGTTTCGTTCGAGGAGTTGGTTGCCGTCGAAAGCTGATAGGTCCGTGATGCGCAGATGTCGCGGACCAGTCGCCGGAAGTCATAGTTGTACTCCGTAAATCGCCGGCCGAGTTCATCCAGCAGTTCCGCGTTCACAGCCGGGTTGCTGACTCGCACGTCGTCGACCTGATCGATGATGCCCCGGCCGAAGAAATGTGCCCAGACGATGTTTGCCAGGTTCTTCGCAAAGTACGGGTTGTCGGGAGACGCCAGCCATTCAGCCAGAACTTCGCGACGATCGCGGCCCTGAAGATCGGGAACTTCGCCGCCCAGGAACTTGGGCTGCATGACTCGGCCGCCAACCAGGTGATTCACTTCACCGCCGCCGGAGTTGAAGATGATCTGTTCGCGCGGGTCTTCGCCCTGCTTGCGTCCGATCTGTGAAAAGAACGCCGCGAAGCCGTAATAGTCGTCCATGGTCCACCGGTCGAACGGGTGGTTGTGGCACTGAGCACACTGGATGCGCATGCCCATAAACACCTGCGCGACGTTTTCGGCGGTCTTCAGGGTTTCTGTTTCCGTTTGGTAGTAGTTGGTCGCCGGATCGGAAAACGTTCCTCCTCTTGACGCCAGCAGTTCACGGACCATGACATCGCTGGGAGTATTACCGGCGATCTTTTCCTTCAGCCAGTTGAAGTACCGCAGCATCGGCTTCTGAGTGACGCGGTTGGCGATGGTGCGGATCTGCAGCAGCTCCGCCCATTTCATCACCCACATGTCGACGAATTCCTTACGGTCCAGAAGCTGGTCGATGACGTTTTCGCGTTTCTGCGGATCGGTGTCGGCCAGGAACTTTTCGTATTCTTCAGAAGTGGGCACTGTACCGGTGATGTCGATGCAGACTCTCCGCAGGAATTCCGCGTCCGTGCAGACTTCGGACGGCGTGATTCGCAGCTTTCGCAGCTTGTTGTGAACCAGCGTATCGATGTAGTTGAATTCCGGAGTCTGCGGATCTTCGTACTGCAGGCCCTTCGGCAGCACGATGAACTGTGATCCGACGGTGTGCGTTTCGAACCGGGCCATGATGAAGGCTTCGCCGCGTTCGTGGGCCGTAACAATCCCGGTTTGGGAAATCTCCGCCGCTGTTTCGTTGTTGGAACTGAAGAAGGCCAGCGATGTGACGTCGCGGTCTGTTCCGTCGGAGTATTTCGCTCTGACGGTCAGTCGCTGTGATTCTCCTTCGCCGTCCATCACCGCCTGTTTGGGGTAGAGTTCCACGGCAACGACCTTTGGAACTTCGCCCTGGTCATTGGGTGCTCCCGCCTGTAGCCAGCGGACCAGCGTGCTGCAGCGTTCGTCTTCGATATCGAAGCGTTTGCCGCCGGTGTGCGGCACGGCGCCGACGGATTTTTCGATCAGCAGGCTTTCTTCGGGCAGCGCCAGGTTGATTCGCCGGCCTGGAACCTCGCGAGTCAGCCGGAAATGGTCGCCTTCCGGATCAAATCCGAACAGAGACAGCCGGAAACCGTCCTTGCCGCGCGCGGCTCCGTGGCAACTGCCATTATTGCAACTGCTTTTCATGAACACCGGCATGACGTCCAGGCGAAAACTGATCGCCGGATCGGCGGCACTGCCGGAAATGGTGACCGGGACCTGGGCCGTATGGCCGGCGAATTGCACGATCAGTTTGGTCGCGCCGTCAGCCAGTGGATAAAAGGTCTGGCCTTCGCGTTTCAGCAGATCCGGGTTTTCGACGGTGATCTGTGCCTGTTCGGTCACGTCGTACGTCAGGCCGCTGGGCACGACGGCCTGAACAATCAGTGACTGTCGATCGCGCTGCGACGATAGCCGGATGTCGGCCGGGCTGACGATGATCGAAGATGGCTGGATGTTGTCGGCCTGTGCGACAGGTGCGGCCATCAGCAGAATCAGTGTCGAAAGTCGTGTGAGCTTCATGGTTCCTGATTTCGAATGTACGGTCGGGGTCGATTGTCAGACCCCGCTCGGCTCGTGCCTGCGGAGTCGGCGAATGACGATCGTTATGAACCGCCGGCGGCGCGGCGCGCTTCGGCTCGTTGTTTGGCTTCCAGACGAAGTTGTTCCAGACGCGTGAGGCGTTTTTCCGGCGCGGGAGCGGGAGCTGCCGGAGCCGGCGCTTCCGCGGTTGCAGCGGGCATCGGCGCGGGGGCGACGGGTTCGGGAAGCGGTTCGTCGACTCGCAGTTCTGTCCCGCCGACTCGCGCGTGAACGATTGGTTCGTTGTTCGACGTCAGCACGACCTGGCAGAAGATATTCTTGTGAGTCCCGACCGGACTTTCGCCTTCGGTCTTCACTTTGAACACCAGTTCTTTGGTTTCGGGAGTGATCTCCAGCGGTTCCGCGGTGACCTTATGCGGCAGGCCGAGCAGTGTGACCTGCGCGTTTGACGGCAGGTCCTTCAGCACCTGAACTTCCGCGACGATTTCCGTTTCGCGGCCCTTTTCCACGGCGGCCCGCTGCAGCGCCAGTCCGACATACGGTTCAGCGATTTCCAGCTTTGCCATCTGCGAAGCGGCCCATGCGGCGCCGTTGACGTTGGCGGACGCTATGGCGTACACCGGCCATTCTCCGATCGCCGCATTGCCGTTGGCACTGAGTGGATAGAAGCCTTCCGTCTGTCCCTTGGGGATGCTGATCGCGCTGGTCGCTCCGATGCCCGGCGGGCGGAAGGGGAACTGCACGGACACGTCTTCGTCCCAGCCTTCCTTTTTGTGGACCAGGATTTTGAGCTGCATCGACCCGTCACGAACAATCGGAACGCCGGGCTGCGCGATTTCGATGCTGAAGGGAAGCTCCTCAATCACAGCCACCGGCAATCGTTCGACATCCTTCCAGACGAACAGCGACTGCCCCGGCGCGGAAATGACAAAGTCGGCACGGTTGGTGAAGCGTCCGCTGATGTTGCTTCCGGCTTCGTTCAGGCGAGCTCGAAAATCCACCAGAGCACCGCTCAGCGGAGCGTCCGCGGCGGCTTCGAAGACGACCGGCATCGTGTTCAGGGCTGCCGGCATCGGCTGAGCGGTCATCGTGATGCCCGCCGGAAGCTGCATGTCTTCCAGCACCAGTTCGCCGCCGAAGTTGACTCGGCTGGCCGAAATCAGAGTCGCGAAACGATTTCCTTTGGGCACGTAGATCTGCTGCTGGTTCTGCGAGTAGCGGGCGACTCGGGGAATTCCCAGCGTCAGTTGCGGAACGATGGGCTGGAATTCCACGCGATACACAAATTCATCGCCGCCGCGGTTGAGATGGTCGTGAATCAGAATCCCGTACTCACCGTCTTCCGGCACCTGAAAACGGATGTAGCTGTCCGGTCCTCGGGCATCGTCAGCACCGGCGATTACGCTGCCGTCGGCCCTGAGGATGTACATCACCGGATCGATGGGTGATCGGATCCGGCGGCCGAAACATTCCACTTCGTAGACCTGATCCTTCTTTGCGGTGAACCGGAAATGGTCGCGGTCGCCGGGTTCGCTCAGCACGCCGTTGAAGGCTGACGGAAACTCAACCACCGTGGCTTCGGCAAACGTGTTGTTGGGTTCCGCTTCAAAGCTGTTCGGATCCGGCGAGACTCGCAGGACGTGGCCGGAAGGACTTATGCCCCGATCGTCTTCGGCAAAGACCTGAATTTCGGAACGGCCGTCATCGGGCAGCGTGAACTTCCGGGTGAACGTTCCGCCGGCGTCGCCCAGGAACGTGACGTCCAGTTCCTCACCGGCTTTGCCGCCTGCCGGAAAGACGCCGGTCGGCCTGGGGAACTGTCCGACATGCAGTCGATAGCGGCAATTGCCGTTGCCGCCGTAACCGCTTTCGCGGACTTCGATGACATAGCGACCGTCTTCGGGCACGATGATTGATGTGACGGCGTCCTGTTTGACCAGCGGCGAATCATCAACGGCGGAAAGTTCGAAGCGGTTGGAATCCAGAATCGCGATATAGGGATCGAACAGTGTCTGCCCGAACCTCATGCCTTCGATTTCCAGCGAGAGCCGCTGGCCCTGTTTTGCTTCGACGGAGAAATAGTCGACGTCTTCGTTTTCGACGACACCTTCGACGGTCACGTTTTGTTCGATCGGCTGCGCGGCGGAAAATTCCGTGTTCGGTTCCTTCTCCGCCACGGCAGGCAGGGCTCCGACAAAGAACGTGCGGTAATCGGAAATGCCGCTTCGTGTGCGTACCTGCGCCGTGTGTTCACCCGGCTCGCAGTCAGCTGCAACGCTGATGGTGGCTCGCACGATGTTGGCGTTCTTTTCATCCGGTTCGATCTTCACGACTTCGACACCGGGTTCGTAAAACAGGATTTCCTCCGCGTCGCTGAGTCTGGCGCCGTGAAACGTCAATACGTGTTCCGCGCCGCGCTGGACGCCGCGGGGCGTGATGACGCTCAGTGACGGGTCGGACGCCAGCGCCGCAGCGGCACTGAACAGAGCTGTGAGGATAAGAGTCAGGAGACGCATGGTCCGGTCTTCCATAGATTTCCGAGTCACGGGGCACCTTTCGGCGTCGAGTGGCGGAATTGTCAGAAAGCCTCGAAGGGCCGACAGTTCCCCGGCTGCAGCGAACTCACGCGGCGCGGGTGTTTGGTCACTGATCGTCGTCGATCAGCTTCGGCGGGCGGCCGCCGCGTTCGGCGACTCGTTGGTGAAAAAGGCGCTGGCTGCCCAACAGCGCGGCAGAAAACCGTGTGGAGCTTCGGGGAAACTCGACTACACCAGCAGTTCCCTGCGGACCTTGCCACCATCGACGATTTCAATCGGCCGGTCGCCGGGAGCCATCAGTTCCTTGTCGGCGACGATTCCCAGGCAGTGGTAGATCGTTGTCGCCCAGTCCTGAACGGTCAGAGCGTCATCCTGTGGTTCGGCGGCCGTCGGATCCGACGAACCGTAAACCTGTCCGCCCCGGATACCGCCGCCCGCCAGGACGACACTGAACACCTTCGGCCAGTGATCCCGACCGGCGGTGCCATTGACCTTCGGAGTCCGGCCGAATTCGCTGGCGATGCACACCAACGTATCCTGCAGGCGGCCACGTTCGTCCAAATCCGTGATCAATCGTGCAAAAGCCTGATCCAGGGCCGGCACCTGCCCTTTCATCGCGCCATCGATGTTGTCGTGCATGTCCCAGCCGCCGTATGTCAGCGTGACAAACCGCGCGCCCGCTTCAATCAGCCGGCGAGCCATCAGCATTCGGGCTCCCGCCGTATTGCGGCCGTACTGGTCTCGCAGCGCGTCGGATTCCTTGCTCAGGTCGAACGCTTCGCGCGCTTCCGGAGAACCCACCATGCCGTAGGCTCGTTCGTAAAATGTGTCCACGGCGGCGAGCGAATCGGCCTTCTGGTTTGACGTGAAGTGTTCATTCACCGCCTCCAGCACGCTGCGGCGACGAGTGAACCGTTTGTCATCGACCCCGCCGGGAAGCTGCAGGTCTCGCACGGTGAAGCCGTTGTCCGCCGGGTCGGAGCCCAGACTGAAGGGAGCGAACGACGAACTGAGATATCCGGTTCCCGCGAATTCATTCGGCTGGCCCGGAATGCAGACATATTGAGGAATGTTGTTGCGCGGTCCGAACTCGTGCGTGACCACACTTCCCATGCTGGGATACGACAGCGCCGGGCTGGGACGGTAGCCGGTAAACATGTTGTGCGTGCCGCGTTCATGAGCGGCCTCGCCGTGCGTCATCGAACGGCAAATGGCGATTTTGTCGGTGACCTGAGCCGTGTTCTTCCACAGTTCGTTGATGAAGATGCCGCCGACTTTCGTTTCGATCGAAGCCATCGGGCCGCGGTATTCCACCGGAGCATACGGCTTGGGGTCGAAGCTTTCCTGATGGGCCATACCGCCCGGCAGGAAGATGAAGATCACCGATTTAGCGGTGCCTTCCTTGCTTTCATACTGCTTGATTTCCGCCTGAGCGGACTGCAGTTTCAGATACTGCGCCAGTGTCAGACCGATGCCGCCACAGAAGCCGACATGCAGGAAATTCCGACGAGACGAACCGCGAAACATGAACTTACTCCGTGAAACGTACGGGGCCCGCTTCCTTCAACCGTGGCGTTGCACAGCAGTTGCAAAGCAAGAGAAGCGACAAGGCAGGAGGGAGGAGAGGTGGGGAAAACGCCAACACCAACGGACAACAACGTTACGCTGTCGTCCCGTTCAAGTGTCAGGACGACTTCCCGCGTTGTCAAGGGGCCGGTTGGGAAATGCCAATACCGGCCGGGCCTACGGGAGGCAGGCCGCGTCCACCAATGCTGAAGTCGTCCGGTCTGCGGCGTGGCGCCCCGAACGTCGATAGTCGTCCGGTGAACCGAGCGGTCTAACCGTTTCCGAAGTTGTCGAAGTCTTCGAACGCGCGGTCGATGTCATAGAACCCGAAATCATAACCGGCCACGCTGTCACCGCTGATGACGCGAAGTGACAGGGGCTGAGCGTCGTACAGAGTTTCCGGATTGACGTAGTAGCTGTTGTCCAGCCGCGCGATGAACGTTCCTGACAGCGCGCCGGGTGCCGGCCCGCTGGCTCGGTCCCACTGAAACAGACTGCCGTCTGCCTTGATATACACCCACTCACGCAGCCGGCGGCTGAACAGCCAGCGTTCCTTCTCCGTGCCGAAGTTCTCAAAGAAGTCGCCCGTAAACACCAGGTCCAGTTGCTGGTCGATTCGATACGCCACCGGTGCAAACGGGCTGGCGAACGGCGTGGTTTCGAATGTGCCATCCTGAAGCTCGTGGCGCACGGTGTAGGTTCCGGGAACCAGGTTCGCAAACTCGTAGATTCCCCGTTCCGTTTCCGGATCGATGCTGTTGCTGTTGTCCAGGTCGACATCGGCCGTGGACACTTCCGCAACAACGTGATTGGCGCGATCCAGCAACTGCACAATCTGGTTGTTGGTATATGGTTCGCCCGCCTGGCGGCTTCCGCTGCGGTCCAGATCTTCGAAGACACGACCGGAGATCACGACCGGCTGATAGTTACCGAATGTCGGCCCGGCTGCCTGGCCACTGCCGGCTGTGTTGATCACCGGATCGACGGCGTCCCACAGCAGTTGAGGACTCGCATGATAAATCGGATCGAGCTGCGCGATTTCC
Organism: Planctomycetaceae bacterium; assembly: GCA_041398785.1. Taxonomy (NCBI): domain Bacteria; kingdom Pseudomonadati; phylum Planctomycetota; class Planctomycetia; order Planctomycetales; family Planctomycetaceae; species Planctomycetaceae bacterium. The sequence goes on from JAWKUA010000012.1 coordinate 201,106, forward strand.
GTTCCCATCAGCGGACCGCGATTGCCTCCGCTGGTCCGGTCCCATTCAAAGACCTTTCCGTCAGGCAGAATGTAAACCCAGCCGGTATCTGTCCGCAGCCAGTTTTCAAACAGGCCGCCGAAGTTTGTGAAGTAGTTGCCCGTGTAGCGCAGGTTCAGAGTGTCGTCCAGCATCAGCGCTGTGTCCGCGTCGGGGCCTGGTCCGGAGCTCTGGCGGTATCCCGTCTGCTGAACCTCCCGGATCGAAACCGACGGCTGCATGACCACCTGGAAACGATAGACGCCGCGTTCGGTTTCCGGATCGATCGTTCCGCTGTTATCCAGATCGATGTCTGCGGTGACCGCCGTGTCGATCACCATGCCCATCGAATCCAGCAGCTCAATCGTCCAGCCGTTCAGGTACGGTTCGCTGTCGCTTTCCGTCAGCAGAAACGGGTCGATGTAGTACCGCACGTTCAGATTGGCGACGACAGTTCCCGACAGCATTCCGGGAGTGCGATCCCAGCGGGTGAACGTGCCGTCGGGCAGGATGAAGTGCCAGTCCAGACCGGAGGATCGCACCCACTTCTCCTGCCCGCCGTAGGTGTTCGGGAAGAAGTTGCCGTTTTGTGCGAACAGGTTCAGATCGACGACGGACTGCGGCAGACGAGCGCCGTCGCCATTCAGATCCAGGAACTTGCGGCCGGTGACTGTGAAGATCTCGATTTCCGCGGCGCCGATGTCATAGGCGGTTCCCTGTGGCCGGGCCACGCCGCGCTGGTCCAGTGTGATGCCGCTGCCGCTCAGATCCATGCCGGCATTGATGGCCGGGCTGCCGACGATCAGGGCGTGCGTCGGCGTCAGACCGCCGTTGTCGGCCAGTACCGGATTCAGCACAAGCGCGATGTCGATCGTGCCGGCGCCGGAATCGCCTACGAGATTCCCGTCCGTACCGTCCGTCAGTCCGCCGCTGGACGCTGCATCTCCGATCAGGTTGTTGAAGCTGACTCCCGCGACGCTGTCACCGGCGATATCGTCGGGTGTGTTGCCGGCTCCGGAATCGTTGCCCGCCACAATCGTGTTGGTCAGACCGGTGGCTCCACCGCTGTCGGTGAACAGTCCGCCCCCGTTGCCGCCGCTGTCCGCATGGTTTCCGGTAATCGTGCTGTTGAGAATGGTGAGCGTGCCCTGGGACGAATTCCACAAGCCTCCGCCTTCGTTGGCGGCCGAGTTCCCGCTGATCGTGGAATTGGAAATCGTGACGCCGCTGTTGGCTGTGATGTGCAGCGCGCCTCCGTTGCCCGGTCCGGGCCCTGCCGAATTCCCCGTCAGCGTTGATGACGTGACGGATGTGGATCCCGATGAGTTGTCCTCAATGCCTCCACCCGCGCGACTGGCGCCGTTGCTCTGAATCACGGTGAACGAAATTGTCAGCGTGCCGGCGTCGTCGTTGAAGATTCCGCCGCCCGAGCCGGCCGTACCGTCCGCAGCGTTGTTGGAAATCACGACGGCTCCGTTTGAGCCGTCGACGATCAGTGTTCCGCCGTTGTTGAAGATGCCTCCGCCGCCATTGGTCGCGGCGTTTCCGGAAGCGGTGTTCGCGTCGATTTCTGCAGCGTCCTGAATGGTCATCGTGCCGGTGTTGTTCCACAGCCCGCCGCCTTCATTCGCCGCATGGTTGTTGCTGATCATGCCTCCGCTGACAGTGGTGTTCGCGGCTCCGGTAATGTGGATGCCCCCGCCGTTGCCCGGATTCGGTGTGCCGGCGGCAGTTCCGTCGACGTCATTGCCGGTCAGACTGGTGTCGGTCAGTAAAAGAGTTCCCTCCACCACTTCGATTCCGCCACCCGCGCGGTTTGCGGAATTGGACAAGATCGACGCGCCGGTGATCGACACCATTCCGTCGGTGCTGAAGATTCCGCCGCCGCTGCCTGCAGTTCCGTCCGCCAGATTGCCGGAGATCGTGACCGCGGACGCCGTGCCGTCGATTGTCAGTGTTCCGCCGTTGTTGAAGATGCCTCCTCCGCCGTCGTCGGCCGCGTCACCGCTGGCTGTGTTTCCGGAAATCACGGTTCCGTTCTGAATGGTCATCGTGCCGGTGCCGTTCCACAGGCCACCGCCTTCCAGGGCCGCGACGTTGCCATTAATGGTCCCGCCATCGATCAGGATGTCGCCGGCGCCGGTCACATGTAGCCCGCCACCGTTACCGGGATTCGCGGCCGCTCCGTCACCGATGTCGATTCCCGCGCTGTTGCCGGCAAGCGTCGCACCGGTCAGCGTCACGCCCAATCCTGCACCGGAGGCGTCTTCGATGCCGCCGCCCGCGCGGTTGGCCGTGTTGCCGGTGATTGACGAACCGGAGATCGTCAGAATTCCGCCGGCCGCGTTGAAGATCCCGCCGCCGCTGCCGGACGTTCCGCTGGCCACGTTGCCGCTGATGACCGTGCCGTTCTGAATCGTGACCGACGCGCCGTTGTTGAACAGGCCGCCGCCGCCTTCGGTCGCGGATGTTCCGGTCGCCGTGTTTCCGGAAATCGCCACGCTGTCGATTGTTGCCGTCGTCGACGTGCCGCTGGTCGAATTGTCGATCAGGATCCCGCCGCCAATCGAAGCGGAGTTTCCGGAAATCGTGCCGCCGGTGATGCCCAGAGTTTCCACTTCCGTCACCCACAGACCGCGACCCGGCGTGCTGACCAGTGCAACACCGGTCAGTTGCACGTCGTCCGTGGCGGCCGTTCCGCCGTTGATAATCAAAGACGCCACCCAGGCCGCGTCCAGAGCATTCACCGCGAGGGCATCTCCCTGATTGCCGAGGTTAATGGTCAGCGAATTCGTCGGGTTGGGGATGATCGTGTCTTCAATCGTGGTGCCGTTGTCGATCAGCTCAATTTCGCCGGCATTCGTGCTGTCCTGCAGAACTGCGTTGTTCGCGGCGTCGGCGGGCAGGTTCAGAATCGTATCGGCCGAATCGCCGGCCGTGACTGGTTCCAGTCCGGTGAACGTGATCATCGCGCCGTCGACATCGATCGAACCGTTGTTTCCGTCGGCGGACGTTGTCGTGTAGCTGATCGTCTGAGTCGTAAACGTTCCCAGCACTGTCAGCGAATCACCGCCGCTGGCACCGTTTTGTGTGCCTCCGTCGAATGTCAGGCCGCCGGGGACGGGATTGCCGCCGGAGAAGTCCACGGTGACCGAATCGTCGCCGTCACGTCCGTTGATCGTGATCGGCCCGGTGATATTCGCCAGCGGAATTGTGATCGTTCCGGTGCCGCTGCCGGCAACCCCGGTTCCCGTCGCGGTGAATGTCGCGCCGTTGGTGATCACCAGATCGGTTCCGCTGACCGCCAGGTTCAGGCTGTCGTCGGTGGTTCCGCTCAGGTCAGTGATCGTCAGGTTTCCGTCGCTCAGCGCCACGTGAGCGTTCGACGTCGATTGCACAGGAATCAACTGTGCGCGGATTTCTCCCGAACCGATCGTGGCACTGTGAATGTTGATGTACAGCGCATTGTCAAACAGCATTTCTTCCTGTGCATCAGACAGGGTCCACATGCCGGAGAATGATCCGGTCAGCGAGGTGGAACCCGCGGTATGCGTACCGGCGTCGACGAGGTTGAACAGAATACCGGCGTTCATGTTCGCGGCGTCCGGTGCCAGCACGAGTCCCGGACCGTGAATGTGGGCCGCGCCAAACGCGCTTTCCAGATCGTTGAATCCGAAGTCCGCTCCGTAGGCGAACTCAAATGACAGCACGTTGGTTGCTTCGTCATAGGTGATTCCGCCGCCGGTTTCGTTACCGGATGCCACGCTGGCATTGGGAGTGCCTTCGTTCAGCCCCGACAACCCGGCCGCGTGGTCGGCGGTGTACGGGTTCGCGCTGACGTTCAGGGCTCCGCTGAGCGGCGAAAGATCGATCAGCGTCAGCAGGCATCGATCTTCCAGCATCTCCGTCGCCCCCGATCGAAGCTGCCGAGTTCGCAGCAGCCGTCGTCGGCTTTCGACTCGCCGGTTGTCTGAGTGTTGAATGCGATGCGAAAGGTGAGTCAGCCAGGTTCTGAACATGAAGGTTCTCCCGAAGTGCGGGCGTCGCGAATGGAGTTGCGGATGCCGAAGTGACAGCGCGGAGATCAGGTGGCATCCTTCGCGTGATCCGTCCGAACCGTCTAACTGATACGGTGCCCACGGCGACGGAAAAAAACAAGCGACTGACTTCGACACAATCTCCATTCGAAGCGAAACGAAGGCCGCCGGTTGCCCGCAAACGCTGCCTGGATTCCCCGGTTTTCGGGACCGTTATTTCCTGGATGACTCGCAGTTCAATTCTGTGTCGGACATTCGGCCGCGGGTGCGACGAAACAGGCGATTCCTGCCGAATGAACGGTGGCAGCGGCAGGTTCGTGCCGATTCCTGATGATGGCAGAAGGACTTGAATCTGCATCAGCTACGGAGGCTTTCGCAACTGCCAGTTTCCGTCGATGCGTCGCAGAAAGGAAGTCGCCATGCGACTGACACACCGAACACTGGCTATCGCCGCGATCAGCGCCGTCGTCTGCGGATGTTCCGCCGATCGTGCGTACACGCCGGCGACTCCGCTTCGCAGCACCGTGCAGCCCGCGCCGCGTTCTGAACACGATCCGCCGGCGAATCCGGTTCCCCGTCAGGATTTCAGCGAACCGCCGATGGTGCCTCCGGCAATTGGTGTGTCGCGAATTAAGCGTGTTGGGTTTCTGACGGAGCTTCGCGAAGGATTCTCCCGACCGGTCCATTCCTATTCCGTTTCATCCGGCAACTGCGGCTCACAGGATGCTGTCTGCGGCGACGCGTGCGTTCCCGGTGAAAAGCCTGCCTGTGTTCGCCGGCACCGCTGCGGTCTTCTGAAGCGGCTGTGTTTCTGGAAGCGACATCGACATCCTGTGTGTCGTCTGCACCCGGAATGTGCCGAACCGCTTGTGCTGCATTCTGGCAACGGATGCGGTGCGAACAACGGATGCGGTGCGGGTGGCGGATGCGGTGAACTGTCGCGAAACAGCGGCTGCGGAGACTGCGGACTGATTGCTCCCGACACCAACCGACAGTTGCCGGGAGCAGGGCACACGCTGGGTGCTCGTCCCTTGACGGATCGGCTGGCCGATCCCTTCGTCCACGATGCTCCGCCGGTCGCCGACGACACTGAATTTTACACGTTCCCGGAATCGGATGTGATTCCACCGGCGCCAGTGACGCAGGATGCCGAACTGCAGCCAACGCCGATACCCGTGCATCCGCAGTCCGTCACAAGTGGCGAACTGCCTTTGTGGCCGCGTCGCTGCACCGGCGGCACTGCTTCGTCGGCCTTTGTTCCGGAGCTGTCCGATCTTTCCGAGCCTTCGGCGACCGAATCTTCGAACGTTACTCGGTCTGCGGGTATCGTGATTCAGCCGGCTCTGCGAGCGGGCGATACCATGCTTCGCTGACCGATTTACTGACTGCGATGAATGCTGACGGGCGGCCGATCTCCGGCCGCCCTTTTTATTTTCCGGTCGCCGCAGCGGAACCAGTTGCCGTTGTCGCGGCGGTCGCGCCGTAGATCCTGCGGCTGGCGAACCAGGGATAGATGGCCGGCACAACCAGCGACGTCAGCAGCGTCGAGGTGATGAGCCCGCCGATCACGACAGTGGCCAGCGGTCGCTGCATTTCCGCTCCGTCGCTGGTGGACAGCGCCATCGGCAGGAATCCCAGACTGGCGACAAGTGCAGTCATCAAAACGGGACGAAGGCGGGAATACGCCGTTTCACGAGTCGCGGTTTTCAGCGGCACGCCTTCAAACAGCATTCGTTCTGCCGCGCTGACCCAAACCAGGCCATTCAGCACGGCGACGCCAAACAGGGCGATGAACCCGACGCCTGCGGATATGCTGAACGGCATGTCTCGCAGCTTCAGCGCGAACACACCGCCGGACGCTGCCATCGGCACGGCAAGAAAGATCAGAAACGCCAGCTTCGGCGACTGAAACGTCGTGTACAGCAGCAGGAAGATCAGCAGCAGCACCAGCGGCGTAATCAGAACCAGACGCCGACTGGCGGACTGCAGGTTTTCGAAATCACCGCCCCAGCGAATTTCATAGCCGGGAGGCAGCCGGACCTGATCGGCCACCGCGCGCTGTGCTTCGCTGACGAACGTGGCCACGTCGCGGCCGCGGACGTTTGCCGACACAAACGTGCGACGCCGGTTGGACTCGTGTTCGACGCTCGGCGGTGTCTCTTCCATCCGGATCTCCGCAAGTTCGCGCAGAGGAACCGGCTTGCCTCCCGCGGAGGCCACCGGCAACTGTTCCAGCCGCTGAACTTCGGCTCGCCAGTCTTCCGGCACGCGTACCAGAATCGGAAACCGCGCGCGGCCTTCAAAGATCGTGCCGACCCGATAACCGCCCAGAGAAGCGACTACGTCCATCACCTTCTGTGCTTCAAGACCGTAGCGAGCCAGTGCCTGGCGGTCAGGCAGAATCGTCAGTGTTGTCAGGTTGGCCTGGTAATCCGCCTTGACGTCGACGGCTCCCGGAATGTCGCGCAGGACGCGTTCGACCTGCTTCGATTTGTCCGCCAGCATTGCCAGGTCATCTCCGTAAAGCAGCACGGCGACGTCTGCTTTGACACCCGCGACCAACTCGTCCACGCGCATTTCGATCGGCTGAGTAAACCCGAACGCGACGCCCGGAACCCGGCTGTTGAGCAGTTCGGACATTTCCTCGATCAGGTCATCGCGATTGACGCCTTCGCGCCACTGGTCGTGAGGCTCCAGGATGACCCAAACGTCGGTCTGGTGAACTCCCATGACGTCGTTGGCGATCTCCGGCCGGCCGGTTTTGCAGAACGCCGTCTTCACTTCCGGCAGGCCGATCAGTTCCTGTTCAATGCGAGTTGACATTTCGATCGCGCCTTCCAGCGACGCACTGGGCAGCCGCACGGCTTCGATCAGCAGGTCTCCTTCTTCCAGACGCGGCATGAATTCCGCTCCCAGATTTAATCCCACCGGGATACTGGCGGCAAAGACAAACAGGGCGGTCATTGCTGTCGTCACCGGATGGGCGATGGCTCGCGAAACGACCGGCGCGTAGAACCATTTGATCCACCGCACCAGGAACACGTCTTTATCCGACATTTTTCGCGGCAGCGCCAGCGACGCCATCGCGGGCATCAGCGTCATGGACAGAATCAGAGAACCGCCAAGTGCGAACAACACGGTCAGAGCCATCGGCCGGAACAGTTTCCCTTCGGTTCCCTGCAGCATCAGAATCGGCAGGTAGACGATGCAGATGATCAGTTCGCCGAACATTGTGGGTTTACGAACTTCGATGCACGCATCACGAATCACGGCCATGCGGCTGCGGCCGTCGGCGTTGTGCGACAGGCGATGCATGCAGTTTTCCACCATGATCACGGACGAGTCCACGATCAGGCCGAAGTCGATCGCGCCCAGACTCATCAGGCTGGCGGTGATGCCGAAGGTGTGCATCATGTTGGTGGCGAACAGCATCGACAGCGGAATGGCCAGTGCCACAATGACGCCGGCTCGAAAACTTCCCAGCATCACCAGCAGAACAAAAATCACCAGCAGTCCGCCTTCGATCAGATTCGTCATCACGGTTTTCAGAGTCCGCCCGATCAGCGCGGACCTGTCGTAGGTGATTTCAATCGACACGCCGTGCGGCAGAGTCGGCTGAAGCTGATCCAGCCGTTCCTTGACGCGACCGACGACTTCGCGCGAATTTTCACCGATCAGCATCATGACCAGGCCCGTGACGGCTTCACCGCGAGCGTCCCGTGTGACGGCACCCTGTCGCGTCATCGGCGCGGTGCAGACCTCGGCGATGTCGCGCACCAGAATCGGGGTGCCTCCCGGTTCGCGGCGCACCACGATCTGTTCGATGTCCGAAATTCCCTGCAGCAGCGCCTGGCCGCGCAGGAATCGCTGTTCGTCGTGATGCACCACGTAGCCGCCGCCGGCCGCCGCGTTGTTGGATTCGATCACGGTGAACAGTTCATCCAGCGTGATCGAATAGCTGTTCAGCTTTTCGGGATTCGGACGAATCTCGAACGTCTTGTAGAATCCGCCGTGGGTGTTGATTTCTGTGACGCCGTGAACCTCGCGAAGCTTGGGAGCGATGTCCCATTCCAGAATCGTGCGCAGGTCCATCGGGGAATACGCCGCGCCGCGAACTTCGAACTGCAGGATTTCGCCAAGTGCCGTTGTCAGCGGGCCGAGTTCCGGTGTCCCGTAGCCGGGGGGAATCTGCGAAGCCGCGGAACTAAGGCGTTCAGACACAACTTGTCGCGCGAAGAAAATGTCAGTGCCCTCGTCGAAGACAATCGTGACGACGGAGATGCCGAACTTCGACACACTGCGAAGTTCTTCGACGTTCGGCAAACCGCCCATCGTGGCTTCCACCGGATACGTCACGTAACGTTCGACTTCGACCGGTGACAGCGATCCGGCGTCGGTGATGACAGTCACCTGCACGTTGGTCATGTCCGGCACGGCATCGATCGGCAGCGACAGCGCGGCGTTGACTCCCGCCACCGCCATCAGCAGCGTCAGTGCCAGTACAAGAAAACGGTTTTCCAGCGAGAATTCGATCAGTCGGGCGAGCATGGGATCGTGGCTTCAGAAGGCAATCGGGAATCGCAGGCGAAATTCGGCGGGCGTTCTATTCCTCACCCTCCAGCAGCAGTTCACTCTTCAGATAGAACGCGTCTGACGAAAGGACCTGCTGGCCTTCTGTCAGCCCGCTGACGATCTCGACCATGTCGTCAGAGCGGCGACCGGTGATCACGTCAGCTTTCCGGAACTTCCGTTCGCCCTGAGGCACAAAGACGAACGCTTTGCCGTCGTGTTCGACGATGGCGCTTTCGGGAATGCAGAGTGCATCGATGGCGTCTCCGGTCGGGATGGTGGCCTGAGTGAACATGCCCGGCCGCAGCAGTCCGTCCTGGTTGTCGACTTCCGCGATCAGCGGAACGGCGTTGGTTTCGGGATCCACTTCCCGGCCGACGAAGTACACGCGGGCGGTCAGCGAAGTTTGTGTTTCGGTCGGCAGACTGAGCCGGATTTCATCGCCGGGCAGAAGTTTCAGCGCCGCGAATTCGTGTTCGCGCAGGTCGGCGGCCACCCACAGTGTTGCCGTATTCGCCAGCACAAAGACAGCGTCACCAACCGCCACACGTTCCGACGGTGCAAACGCCCGTTTTTCAATTGTGCCGGCGAACGGTGCTTTGATCTCCACGTGCGACAGTGGTTCCGGCGATGCATCGGACGGTACGGCTGCGGCAGTTTCGGCAGCCGCATTTGCGGCGGGCTTTGCGGAGTTGTCCGCGCTGCCCAGAAGAGTTCGTACGTTTTGACGTCGCAGGTCCAGACGCCGCTGAGCATCCTCAACCAGATTTTGCGCGGCGCGACATTGCTGCCGGGCATCGAATTTTGACTGTTCCAGCAGGGCCGACAGCTTCGCGGCCGTTGTGTCGCGTTCACTGAGCCGTTCGCGGACGACTCGCGCGGACAAAGCCCCGCGGGCTCCGTCATCGCTGATCGCATCGGCCATTTGTTCCGCCAGCAGCAGTTCGGAATACGCGGTCAGCAGCGTCTGTCGCACCGAACCCAGCGACACGTCGCGAAACTGTTCGCGAATCTGATCGGCTTCCTTTCGGTCGTGGATAGCCGCGGCCAGCGCCGTCAGCCCGTCGAAGGTTGTCTGTTCCCATTGCAGCTTTTCCTGAGCCAGCCGCAGATCCGCTTCACTCTGCATGACGTCAGCGCGGGCATGGCCGACTTCCGGACTGCTCAAAATCGCCAGTACCTGACCGGGGGCGACGTGGTCTCCCGGTTTGACCAGAACGTCGGTCAGAATGCCGGGCGTTGCGACTCGAACTTCAACATGCCGCCGGTCGTCGTATTGCAGTCTGGCCGGCACCACGCTTGTCGGCTGCAGCCGTCGCCGTTCTGCGGTTGCCACCTGCAGACTCAGCGCGGCCGCTTTCGGTTCCGGAAGCACAACGACATCGGCTGCCGCATCGGCGTCATCGGAACCCTCGGCCGCGGCGACCGCGTCCGCAGCGTTGTCGACGTCTGCTGTTGAACCGGTCCATAACCACCACAGCACGGCGGTGCCGCAAACGGCGATCGTAATGAACGTCAGCAACGCAGATATGCGAGAATTCATGGACGGAATCTTTGCAGGATGATGAGTGATGGACGGTCGCGGGCAGCAAGCTGCGGAACAATGCGAGTCGGTGCGAACTCCGGTTCCCCGGCTGGCGGACAGAACAGGTTCGGACTTTGCGAAGCGGGCCTTCGGGCGTCTGTGCCGAGCACGTCACGTCAGCAGCAGAGCAAGCGATACTCGGCGACGGCGACCACGGAGGCGTGCCGCGGAACAGGCAACTGAAGAACAGCCGTGAATGCGACCCTTCTTAGCGCAAAGCGACGCCGGTCAACGCGCACATCGGCGCGGACCCGGCAAACGACTGCAGGAAGGATCCGGCGTCTCCTGAGCATGGCCGGCGCTGTCGTGGTTCAGCGGCATTCAAGCGATACAACGCGGCTGAAATCTGATCGTCCATGTCAAGATCCGGTGCCGCCATATTCCCGGAACTCTGTGCCGTGACGACGGCGAATGCAGCCGTCAGATCGACCGGCACTTCCGGCCACGACGCCTCGTCATCATCGTTCGGCGGCTGATCGGGCATTGCCAGGTGCCAGTGCCATTTGTTGTCGCAGCCGTCTTCCGGGCACTCGTGGAACGCTGCGATGTGCCGGGCATAGCGGACCGCGCTGTTCCGCAGCGATTCGTGATGATGCACAATCGGCACCGGTCCCCGCCACGCGCAAACACATAGCAGCAGGCACAGCAGCCGCTGAGTTCCCGGTGTTCGTGATAAAGGCGAAGCGGACATGGGCACGAATTCAAAAGCGTCCGGTTGGACAGCTTGCCGACGGGCACCGGACATTATCGACCGTGCCGCACGTCGGTGGCAACCGGAAACCGGTCGTTCGTCGCATTAGTCCCGCAATCGCGAACCAGATATCGAGGCGACAACCGGCCTTCGCGACAGCACCGGGACCAAACTCTTCCCCGCCGGCATTACCGTCGACGATTCGGCATCGACTCAGCGTTCGGACGGTGGAAACAGCGACTGTTTCGCGGTCCGGGAAATCGCGACGACGGCCGGGTGACGGATCCGCCGATCGATCGTAATCGCGTAGAAGTGTTCGACGGCGCCGGGGATTTCCAGCAGCAGCCTCAGGCCATACTGGTTCTCGATTTCCGAGCGAATCGCAAGCGGAGCGGGGACGAATCCCACGCCGGCCTGCGCAAAGACCTTTAGCAGCGCGGTGTCGTCCATCTCCCCGATGATTGATGGCTGAAATCCCGATTCCTGAATCCACATGTCGACCGATCTGCGGATGGACGTGCTTTCTGAAGGCAGCAGAAAGGGAGCCTCGTTCAGCGAATCCGGCGGCGTCCGTTCAAATCGGCGGCACAGTCTGGGAACTCCGAACAGCCCGATTCCGCATTTCCCCAGGGCGTGATTGAACGCCTTCACGCGAACCATCGAACTGGCCGGGAAGTCAGAAAAGACGACGTCAAGCTCATGCGCGGCCAGTTGCCGAAGCAGTTGTTCCATCGGTCCTTCGCGGCAGACGAGTTGTACCGGAGGCTCCAGATGCAGCGCTGGTTCCAGCAGCCGGAACGCAATCAGTTTCGGCAGCACCTCGGGAACACCGACGACAAACCGCACCGGTCGGCCTTCAGGGCGGCCTTTGACGGTCGCCACAAGTTCCTGACCCAGCGAAAAGATGTCGTCCGCGTACCGGTAGACCACATGACCCATTTCGGTCAGCACGATGTCCCGGCCGACGCGGTCGTAGAGTTTTTCACCAAGCGACTTTTCCAGCTTGCGGAGCTGCCCGCTGATTGTCGGCTGAGCCAGGTGCAGTTTGTCCGCTGCCTTAGTCACGCTGCCTTCGCGGGCAACCGTCCAGAAGTACAGCAAGTGGTGATAGTTGAGCCAGTCTTCGGTCATGAGTGATCGCCGTCGCCGGAGTCCGCTGCTATCGCGTGTCTGCGACAAACCATCGTACTCAATTCGCACCGACTTCCTGATCTCGCGGCCAGTCGATGGCCATAGCCGCGGCGTAATCGGCCTGCGCGACGAAGTATTCCAGCGTCGCATCCACGACATCGTCGGCCGCTTCGATCGCCGCCTGTTCGCGCAGGAAGACGGCCAGCAAGTCGGCGGCTCCAAGGTCGAACTTGCGGCGTTCGACGTCGGCCATGTATTCGGCCAGGCGAAGAGCCTCGCGGGTTCGCTCGACACGTTCGAATGCGGCCGTCAGCGCGGCATACGCAAGCTGCAGTTCGGCGACAATTTTGTCCTGCGTAAAACGTCGCTTCGCCGAGATCTGCCGCAATTTGGCCGAAGCGGCGTAAGACTTCCCGCGAGCCTTCCGGCGTTCGACCGGAACGTCGAAGTAGACACCGGCTTCCAGTTCAAACTGAGACTTGTCCCGCTTGCTGCTGGTGGGCTGCCCGACATCCTGCGAACCGGCAAGCTGCGCATCCAGAGACGGCAGGCAGTCATTCTGAGCCTCCGCCAGGTCAACGCCTGCTCGGCGGTATTGAGCATCCAGCGCCACGAGTTCCGGCCGCTGCGACAGAGCGATCGATACGTCGTTGTCCAGTTGCGACGGCAGGACCTCAGTCGGATCGGGAAAATCATGTATTCGTGACGTATCCACCACGACAGGCGAACCCGAAGCGGCGCGATAGAACAGGGACAGCTTGACCGCTGCCTGATTCAGTTTGCGTTCGCGATCGATCAGCTTCGCTTCCCGCAAAGCGATCGAACGCAGGTTGTCCTGAAGCACGGGAGGATCCAGATCGCCGACTTCGACTCGGCGTTCGAGCTGTTCGTTTCGCTGCAGCGACAACTCCAGAGCGCGCCGCCCGATTTCGTGCTTCTGACCAGCGGCAATCCACGCCCAGTAAAACACGCTGGCGTCTCGGACGAACAGAATGAGCTGTGACTGAACTTCCGGCCGGGCTCGCTGCTGATCGTACGTGGCCCGCCACAGCTCGGCTCGGCGAGCATCGATGTCGCGATTGCGCAGCAGGGGAACCCGCAGACCGGCCTTGAATTCCCCGCCATCGTTGGTCTGGCGTTCCTGATACCACGGTTCAAAGTTGCCTCGACCAATGCGGTAGCCGCCGAAGATTTCGCCGCCCTGATAGATCGGCCGTTCGAAACCGGCGCTGTTGCGATACGTGGGGTAGAAGCTGGTCGGTCCGTTCTCGCTGGTTGCCTTTAGCTTCGTGTCAAACTGTCCCCACGCCGCCAGTTGAGTGCCGTCGGTGATCGCCAGATCCTGGTAAGCCACCTCCAGCAGCGGATACGACTGATGAACGGACGTAACGACTTCGTTCAGTCGAAGAGGCTGTCCGCCAGCCGCCGGCTGCTGCTCGCCGGTGTCACTCGCATCGGAGTCGTCATCCGCTGTGATGTCCGGAAGATCCACATTCGGCGCGGTCAGATCGCCATCGACTTCAGCCGGAGCACGCTCCTGGTCGACCGGTTGTTCGTCGATCTTTGACGGTTCCGGAATCGCAGGCAAACTGTCGGCAGTATCGGTATCGTCACCGGACTGCCAGCCCACAGTTGATACGGCGGCTTCCTCGTGGGTCGTTTCGACGGGAGACGAGACCGCGGTGCTGGCGCGCTGAGGCTCCGTAATGGACGCAGAGACGCTTTTCATAAGCTGAGACCGTGACGAGCCGGACGTCGAGCAGCCACCGATGCCAAACAGCACACACAGTCCGATCGTAATGCAGCACAGACGCATAGTCGGGCGATCGAAAAGCGGACAAGAAAAAACCGGCCGCGCCACGCTCATTCACTCCGACGGCGGCAACGCACGCTGGAACCTGACCAGGGGCGACGCAACAAACGGGCGAAGGATCACACGAGCGATGGAGGACACGTTGCCACGGGCGGCCTTCTCTTCCAAACTCATGCGAGTTCGGCTGCCGGAAGAGCGGACCGTCGGCGGCACATGATCGGCTTGTACATCACAGGCCGAGCCATCGACAGAATCGGCTTAGCCGCGAAATCCGCTGCAAGCGAATGCGACGTCCAGTTCACAGAACCGGTACGTCAAGCCACCTGAATGGACTGTGCCGGTTGTTCGGTGTCGGGATCGGTTCCGGATTCGGCTATCGGTGCCGGTCATGCAGAGTGGGTAAACCGTGCCGGTCGGGAAAGCCGGGAAACATTGCTTACGGCGCGTCATTCAGACGTGGAATCACCGACGACCGTCTACTCCGGCATCCAGTCTGTTCGGTCGGGAATCTCAGCAGAACACGCATCATCGAACGCTTCCTGTTGCACGAATTCCGGATAGTGTTTGCTCCACCAGAGCGCGACTACTTTCCATGTCCATGCCTCGCCGTTGTCGTACGACTCCAGGACGTCGAGCAGTTTATCGGGTGACTGAAATCGGTCTTCCGGCGCTTTCAAAATGCATTTTTCGATGAAGGCCTCCGGCTCGCGGCTGGCGGGACGACGATCAGGCATGACGCTTCATGTAGTGGCCGTCAAACTTTATGCGATGATTGCTGCACCAGGGAAGCACGTGTTTGGGCCACGACATACCCCATGGGCGATCGGCTTTCGGCGAAAGAGATACGGCCGGATAGGTGACGTACATCATCCGATCAGGAAATCACTCAGTGTACCTCGCGGGGGTGCGCTTTCAGCTCTGCCCATTCCCGTCCCGAATATCCGGCGGCAAAGCGGAAGAACGATCCTTCGTCGATCGACACCACGTGCAGCCAGTCATTCGCAACCAGATTCCTCAGCACGTCGTGACGCCTGATAATCGACGCGATGGCTTGGCGCGGGGCCGCAATGATGACCAGCAACCGCAGCGGTTCATGCTGGAAATCAGTGCCGTCATGCAGCGACTGGAACGGCAGGCCGGTCATCAGGTCGCCACCGTTGCCGGAGTGAATGCCAATGCGGCCGACGACGTTGTGAATCGTCTTGTCGCCACTGCCGAAGTGTCGATTGTCGACTGTTGATGCGTAGTACTGCATATTGATCCAGTGGGCGACGATCAGCGGCGCTGTCATGATCTGTTCCAGCACGGCAAACTCCGGATCCTGGCGGATATCGTAGCTGTGCAGGAAGCACCTCCCGCCAAGGTTGACGGATCTCGTGACGCTGCGCGGAGCTGCTACGAATGCGGCATTGCCTGCCAGCCCCCATTCCGGGCGGACTTCGGACCAGTCGGTCGTTCGGCGGAGTACCACGTCCGGAGTGTCCGCTGCCAGCCGTGCCATCCGCTCCGCGCGACTCAGTGACGTGGCGACTTCCGCAAATTCGGTCAGTTCGCGCAAGTCGTCGCGGTGAGTCGCAGGCAGAAGTTGCAGGTCAAAGAATGTCAGTTGATCGCTGGCTGTGTTGTGAACAGCGGCGGCAAAATGCGTTTCTTCCGGGATTTCGAGGCCCCGTTCCGCCAGCTTGCGGCGAACCGACTTCTGGTTCAGCAGCTTTGCCGCCAGTCGGGCGTTCGGTTCCCCTGAGTGACCACCGCATGCCCCGCAGTCGAGTCCCGCCTGAAGCGGATTATTCTCCGTCTGGCTGGCGTGACCGCAGAATACAACCAGACGAGCATACCGGTCCGTCAGACCAATTCCGCGCAGCATGGATTCCGCCAGGTCAGCCTGTCGGGACGTTGTCAGTCCCTGCTGATGAAGACCGCATAACACAGGGCCGGGCCGCTGGTCGCTGTCCGGATTGCTGCGCACGACGTCAGGCAGTGATCGGCGAATAAGTTTCGCTCCGTACAGCAGCCCTGACGTTTCGACGAATCCAAAGCAGCTAACGGCGGACGATTGAAACGCCTTCCATGCGGCGGCGAGCATCCGCCGCAGTGTACGTCGTCCGGCCAGCTTCGCTGTTGCCCGGCCATCCGCGGAGTCCACGCCTTCATGAACCGTGATTGACGGCGATATCAGTGCGGGAACCTGATTGCTTCCGGATGTCGCATCGACGGGAACGTACTGAATCGGGAGCCCGAAGAATCCTGCGAAACCATATGTCTCAACTCTGTCGGAAACCGATTCGATGCTGCGACGGAAGGCTTCAGATCGCACGTCGATGCAAAACACCATCTGTGCCAGCGCGAGTGTATTCCGCTTGCTGGACGGATGGCTCGTTGATCGTTTCTTTGCGTCCTCGCGCACCGCTGCTTCGATCCCGTCCAGAAACCGGTTGCGGTAGGCAATCTCGCTGGCTCGCAGCAGCACGAATCGCGGAAGTGCATCGGGTTCGGATTCGCTGACTGGTACCGTCAGGAGTTCGCTGCGGTAGTCAGCGATCGACGTCCAGTCGACGGCGAAGTCCTCCAGCTCAGCCACGGCCACGTCGTATGCCAAACGCATTGCCACAAGCCCTGCAAGGTCAGCGATTCCTTCGCCCTGATTTTCGGTTTTGCGGGCTTGATACCGGGTCCATGCAGCCCAGCCGGGAACCGTGAACGCCTGGCAAAGCAGAAACGCTTCCCACAGCCTTTCGGGAACCATCAACTTCTTCAGCAGTACTTCAATCGCCGGGACGGGCGTGTGAGGCAGTGCGGACACGAAACCTCGAAAGCCCTTCAGTCCCAGTATTTCGACCTGGCGGTCAACAGTCGCTGCCGAACGCCATGCCTGAAACAGCGGCAGGTTCTTCCACGGACTGCGCCATGCGGCCTGGCCGTTGTCATAGTGAGCTGCGCAAAATCGGCCAACCTCGTCGCGAATGATCCCCGTCCAGTCGCTTCCCGAATAGCGATCGACGATTTCTGACAAAGCGTTCACACAGCGCGCGTCGATCTTCGTCTTTTCCGATCCGGATTCGCCGCCCAGCAGCGCGGTGACGTCATCGGTACAGAGTTCGCCGGCTCCGTCGAAGCCTGCTTCGTGAAGCTCGTTTAAAGCCGCGGAGATGTCTGACTTCGTGAAGTGGCCTCGCTGAAATTCTGTCCGGTAATAGTCGAGCGGCATCAGCGTTTCACAGTCGGAAAACACCCGCAGAAACCGTCGAGCATTCAAAAATGGCCGATCCGCGAGGCCGAGATACGGATTGACGGCGACATAATCCTGCAGCGGCCAGACAGGAGCGATCGTGTTGCCGACCTTTCGCAGCGTTTCGGCAAGCTTGTCCGTGGAGTCCGCAGCGCGTGGCATGCGAATTCTGCGGACAATCGCCGGATCAATTTCAGAATGGAGAGAAGTCGTGAGTGCGGTTTGCGCTGCGGGCATGGGTGTTGGCTCCCTGTGATCCTGGGCCGGGATTTCCGGGTTGCTGTTTGCGGTTCGAGAAGGTGCTCCGGACCGAGGCTGGGTTACGACAGCGCCGCTGCCGCCAGGCGCTGCACCAGTGCATCGATGTAGAAACCGTTCGATGCATGCACGTAGAGTTTGTTTAACCAATTCGGCGGTTTTTCGGCGGCCAGAGCGTGTTCCAACAGGAGCAGACCGCCGAAGCCGATCGCGGCAACCAGTCCTGCGGCAAATGTCGTCAGCCCGAACGGCTTTGGCACAGCCGCTGCTGCGATCACATGATCTACGGCCAGAAAGCCGGTGACATACGCAACGCACAACACTGTCGTTGTGGCCAGCGCCGTCAGGACCAGTCTTCGGTTGCCGGAGGCCGCCAAGAGCCACATCCATCGCGTCAGACCAAGGCACAACACACTGCCCAGGAGAAAACTGCCTGGTTTTGCCGCGGGCTGCATGTCGAAAAGCCACGCCACTCCCAGGAAGATCGACGCCGTCACAACCGCACATCCTGCGAACGTACCGGCCGAGCGGCCAAAGTCCCGAGTCGGCAAGAGCGAAGCAAGGTTGTTGTGCGGCTGCCTGAGAACTCCGCCGCTGCCGAGGAATGCGTGAGCCTTGTAGAGCGAATGGGCGATAATGTGCAGCATCGCGGCCGAAAAGGCGCCGAGGCCGCATTGCAGCATCATGAACCCCATCTGCGAGATCGTGGAAAAGGCCAGCGATCGCTTTACGCTGGTCTGAGTCAGCATCACGACCGCTCCGAAGCAGGCCGTCACCGCACCAGACACCGCCAGCCAGCTCATTGCAGCCGTTGCATGAACCAGCAGCGGGCTGGTGCGGATCAGGACATAGCCTCCGGCATTCACGATTCCCGCATGCATCAGCGCCGAGACGGGAGTCGGCGCTTCCATTGTGTCGGGAAGCCACGTGTGAAACGGAAACTGCGCCGACTTCAGGATGGTTCCGGCCACCATCAGCGCGGCGAAGACCTTCAGCGCCGCCACGTCTCCGGTTGCCGATCCGGCCACAGCGAACAACTCCGCCAGTTCGAACGTTCCGAACCGCCGATACACCACCGCGACCGCCACCAGCAGCAGGACGTCGCCCATGCGACTGATGGCGAACTTTGTCCACGCCGCTCGCTGAGCCGCCCGGCGATCAGAAAAGTGAAGCAACAGCCGGTGAGTTCCCAGGCTGGCTAATCCCCAGCCGGCCAGCAGGACCAACAGGTTTCCGGTCATTACCAGCAGCGAGACTGATCCGATCGTGAGTGCTGTCCAGCAGAAAAATCGCCCCTGCTGAGGATTTCCATCCAGGTGCCGGATTGAGAAACGACAAATATTCCAGCTCACAAACGCGACCAGTGTCATCATCACAGCCGAGGTCCCGTCGAGCAGCAACGGCGGCCAGTCGATCGGACCGCGTGAGATCGTCAACCCAAGCCCGATCGCGGAGGCGATCAGATGCAGCCCGGCAGCGTTTGTAACAGTCTTCCCGACGATCTTCGGCCGTCTGTTCGGCCAGCCCGGGGGCATAAGTCCCATTGCCAGCAGGCTCAGCATCGGCAGAATCAGTGGCAGGCAATATACTTCGCTCATGACGCTCATCACCCTATGGGAGTTATGCCCGACATTAGTCGCGTGAAATTTAATACGCGACATAATAGTCGTCAATAATGTATCGTGCTTTGATTGTCACTTTTCTTGTGATAGATCGCGATTTTCGGGGGTTGGTTACGACGTCGCACTGGCACGGCGCGAAACATCGGCAGGGAACTGACGCGGAGGGCGAAATCAATGGCGAAAAACGCAGCGCGACGGCCGTCAGGCGGGTCCGCGAGCAGCACGTCGCGGACGACGGAATCGCGCCGAGACGGTTCGGGGGAGTCAGTTCACCGCTGGACATTTCTGACGAATCATGCCCACGTACTGATCGTGCTGAACTCGGCCCCGGACATGGTCCTGCGTGAGGTCGCTTCCCGAGTGGGTATCACGGAACGGGCGATTCAGAGGATCATTCAGGACCTGGAGGAAGGCGGCTTCATCGAACGTGAGCGTGTGGGCCGCCGCAATCGCTATCGTGTCCTGACCGACATGCCCCTGCGGCACCCGATCGAATCGCACCGGAACATCGGCGAATTGCTGCAACTGATTGCCGGTTCGTCGTCGACTCGCCACGCGGAGTGACGTATTCCGAAGTGTTTGACGGCTGAATTCGACCTCGTTGTCGCCTTGCAGAATCAACGACCCGGTCGGCGCGGAGTGCCGCTCGATGCCCGCGAGAAGTGTTGTTGGTGTCAGCGTGGCTCCGCGCGGGGTCGACGCGGTCTTTTTGACCGCGCGACGCGTCAATCACGGCTTCGGCAGCTTTGGCTTTTTCGTGTCGTCCTTGCCCGGTTCCTCGGTGGAAACGACCGGCGGGAACCCATTCATGTTTCGCCAGATTTCGTACCACAGCGGTACGCGCTCCAGCAGTACCCAGCCGTTCGCCCGCACGCCCTGCCGCAGGAAGCGCTGGCCGGGCCAGTCCTGATCCGTTTTGTCTGGCAGGACCAGAATGCGGAACTTGCCCTTGCGGTCATCGGTGGCATCCACGGAAATGACTTCACCGCCAAACGTCCCCACCGCGACGGACGGCCAGCCCGCGAACTGCACAGCCGGCCAGCCTTCGAACTGCAGCCGCACGTGCCGTCCCGGTTCGACCAGCGGAGCATCGTTGCCGTCCAGCCAGATCTGCACAGCTCGGTCGGCCGTATCCGGGACGATCATGCAGATCGGGTCGCCTTCCTTCAGAATCTGACTTCCCTGGTTCGGCGTGATATTTGTCACAAATCCGTCGAAGGGTGCGGTCAGCGTCTGATTGTTCTGACGGGCGACTTTGGTTTCGGTTTCCAGCAGCTCCTTCTGGGCCTTGTTCAGATCGCTGCGAGACTTGGCGACGTCGCTTTCCGCCTTGGCGACGTCTGCCCGGGCTTTCTTCAGCGCGGCGTCGGCGTAGTCGATGTCCACCTGAGCCTTCTGTTCCTTTGCCTGCCGATCGCTTTGTTTCCCGAGCAGATCGTTTTCGGCGGCGTCGACGTAGGCTTCCGCTTTGGCCACCTTCGCTGCTGCTTCCTTCAGTTTCCGCTCGGCTTCCTGGAACTTGAGCTGCGACACAATGTTGTCTTCGTACAGAGCCTTCTGACGGTCGAAATCCAGTTCAATCTGAGCCAGCGCCGCGTTGTGTTCGGCCAACTGCTGTTCTTCGGCGCGGACCTTGTTTCTGGCGGAATCCACGGCCGCATCGGCAGCGGCGACAATCTGCGTCTTCACCTGTCGATACGCGGATAGCTGAGCTTCCATCGATGACACAACCGCCTGAGCGGCTTCCATCGTGCGATGATTCGCATCCAGCACCGATGTGGCCGCTTCGACCTGCTGAGTCGATGCCGTGAGCTGATCCCGCAGCCGGCCGAGGTACTCCGGATCAATGTCGGTGATCTCCGCGATGAACTGTCCCTTCCTGACCCGCGTGTTTTCCCGCAGTCCTTCGCCGAGTCGCAGCAGTCGCCCTTTCGTCGGAGCTTCCAGAATCTGAGGGCGTTCCGACGTGTCGTAGGCAATGACATTGCCCGTGCCCCGAACCGACTGCTGCCACGGAGCAATGGCCACCAGCAGAATCGCAATCACCAGCAACACGAAAAGAATCCTGCCCAGAGTCCGAGCCAGCCGCGACGACCGCGCCAGTCTGAGGGACGGCATCACGGTTTCGCTGTACGCAGCCGGAGCCAGCATCCGCCGCCCGTGCGAAGCGACAGGTTCTGAATGTGTCGTCGTGGTTTGAGTTTCAGTCGTGGTTGCCATATTCGTTCTTTCGACGCGTATCGCAGTCTTCCATTCACCGGGACCGCGACGCAGAGCGGTCCGACACGGTTTGCCGGTTAACCGCCGTCACGACACGGGCGAAGTTCACGCGATGATCGGTCCTGTCGTCTTTCGCAAATCGATTCGGCGGGCACACCGGTCGGCAATCGCTGTTCGCCCCGTCGCGATAATCAGCGTCCACGGTCGTTCCGGAGCCAGCAGGAAACTCAACACGGTTTCCAGTTCACCGTCCGACAGCGAATCCAGCACACCGTCGATCAGCAGCAGGCCCGGCTGTCCCGCAATGGCCCGGGAGATTCCCAGCAGTCGGCACTGGTTTTCCGTCAGCGGAGCCCCGCCGCTGGCCAGCACTGTGTCACAGCCATCGTCAAGATCCATCACCGCGTCGTACAGGCCGGCGTGAGCCAGTGCATCGCGCGTTTCAGCGGCGGAGATGTCTTCGCGATGCAGATGCACATTTTCGTCGATTGTCGCATGGAAGACCTCACTGCCGCGCACCAGAGCGACTCGGTCGCGAAGCACATCCGGACGCAGGTCGCGCGGATCGAAACCGGCGACGGTCAGGTGGCCGGCCGTGGGACATCGAAGCCCAAAGATCAGGTCCAGCAGCGTGCTCTTGCCGGAACCCGAACCGCCGCAGACTGCCAGACTGGTTCCTTCCGGAATCTTCGCCGACACGGAATTAACGGCACTGGTGCCACCGACAAAGGAATAGCTGACCGAGTTAATCTCCAGAGCAATCGGCCCGCGACGAATTGTACCCAGCATCCCGTCGTGGCGTTCTGTCGGAAGGTCAAACAGAACACCCAGCTTGTCGACGGATGCCAGCAGGTCGTAGTAACTTTCCATGTGCTTGCCCAGCTTTGCGAACGCTCCGACGATGACAGCCACAATCAGTTCCGCCGCCACAAGCTGCCCCAGAGTCAGTTCCTGCGCCACGACCAGCCAGCCGCCGATTCCCAGAAGGACCGTACTGGCGATCGCCTGCAGCATCAGGGCGAACAGAATCTGACGCATCAGAATTCGGAAGTGACCCCTGCGAGCAATCAGGTATTGGTGAATCAGTCCATCCGCCCGTTCAAGCGCGAACTCCGCGCCGCCGTCGGATCGAAATGCCGTCGGACACCGGGCGATGTCTTCCAGCCACGCCGCCATGTAGTACTTATTCTTTGACTCCATCATGGCGCTGGAAACCGCGCCGCGACCCAGGACAAAGATGATGAACGCGATCGAAGCCAGCAGCAGCACGTCAAAGCCCAGCAGCCAGGGGTGATAAAACCCCAGCACCGCCATGCCGACAATCGTACTGAGAACAAGTCCCACTCCGTCCAGCAGCAGCTGCGCCGACACTTTCTGAACGGTGACGACGTCGAAGAAGCGGTTGGTGAGTTCCGGCGCGTATTCACGATCCAGCGATTCCACTTCGGCGCGGGGCAGCCGGTGTGCAAGATCCGCGGCCACTCGCGCAAACAGCCGGCGCTGGATGATTTCGACGACATATGTCTGCAGCGCTCGAACGGCCGCCTGGAATCCCAGAAACGTCAGCAGGATGAGCGCCAGCACGACAATCGGCTGCAGGAAGCGTCCGAAGGCCACCGTATTGATCAGAGATTCCACGGCGATGGGCGTTGCCAGCATCAGCAACCCGACGACGAAGGCGAACACCAGCACCAGCCAGATGTCGGACCATTCCGGCTGCAGAAGCTGCTGCAGACGCTCGATCGGCGACAGACCGTGCTGGCCATGACTTCGCGACTTTCCGGTCGACGGAAGCTGCATCACCACGCATCTCAGCTTTCCGTCCGATGCCGCCGCGCTCAGCTTGCGCCGCAGCGCTGAAAGTCGGACCAGTTGGCTCGGGGCTGCGGTGTTGCCTGTGGCGATTTGAAAACGCCGCCCGCGGGATTCCAGGACCGCCAGCCATCGGGTGTCGGCATGTTCGTCATAGTTGACGATCTGCGCCCCGTTGTGCACCAGTTCCAATGCTTCGTCGACCGTGCAGTCCACGGTCTTGCAGCGTATTCCCAGACTTCGCGCGGCTTCGCTGAACCACTTCCACCACAGCCGCCGGACATCTCCCGGCCAGGCACGAACGACTTCGCTCATCACGCGCCGCGGGGCATTGCGATCGTGCCGTTCCGATAGCGCGGAAAGCTGCTCCAGCACCAGGGCACCGCCGTCCAGTTTCTGATCGGTTGCTTCAGAATTCATGACGCCTCGCCTGGTGCTGCGGAATCGAATCTTCCTCGTCTGTCGCGGCCCGCGGAGCCTTCGGCACTCTGTGACGCTTCCGGGACCGGAGCTTGCTGCTTTGTCTATCGGGTCTTTTTACGCCGGCAGAACACATTGAACAAATAGGAACTTAGAGAGCCGGGGATCGAAAATACCGATGGATGGCCGGGGCGACGACGCGTTGCCCGCAGTGCCGGAATCGCCAGTCGTGTACCGGACGGATTCCGACGGAAACGGGCACCTGGCCTCCATCGGAAGAGCCGGGTTCCGACCACTCGTGAGTTGCTGCGCTGACCTCTGTGACTCTTTGCCGGAACGGAGAGTTTGTCAACGCGGCAACGGCACATGCGCGCCGGCGTCGCGGTGAATTCACAATCGCAAATCGCGAACCGGAGTGGTACGCTGGTCTGCACGACGCATCGCGGCACCGCAGTGATCATTGGCGAAAAATCCGCTGGTGTTTCCAGGGAAATGCCGTGTCGCGAACAACCCGCGATGCGTGCGAGTTCTGCTCTGTCCGAATTCCGCTGTTTGGTGTCCGGAGGACTTTGCGTGCGAATCACCGAATTGCCAAACAATCTGCTCAGACGCCGGTTCCTGGTTCCCATCCTGATGTCGCTGGCTGCGGCGTGGCTGCCCGGTTTCGCTGCTGGAAATGACATGCCCGCGACGCTGGCGGATTCGTTCCGGACCTACTGCTTTGACTGCCACGGCAGCGAACTGGCGGAAGGCAGGCTGAACCTGGAAGCGATTACTCAGGATGCGGACTTCGGTCTGAGTTTTCGAGACTGGGACCGAGTCATCCGCGTCCTTCGCGAACAGTCGATGCCGCCGGCCGAAATGCCTCAACCGACAGCGCAGGAACGGACGTCGCTGGCGGACGCCGTCAGTGCAGGAATCGACGTGTTCATCCGGGACCATGCCGGTGACCCGGGACCAGTGCTGATGCGAAGGCTGACGAGCGCGGAATATGCCTACACGATTCTGGATCTGACGGGACTTGAACACGACGCGGCTCGCGGCTTTGTCAGCGACGCTGTCGGAGGGGAAGGGTTTACCAACGTCGGCAGTGCTCAGTTCATGCAGGATTCAACGCTGGAGCGCTATCTGGAATCAGCGAAGATCGTCGCGTCGCACGCCGTAATCGGTTCCGGACCGTTATTCTTCTATGAGCACCCCGGAACGACGGGACGAGAGCTGTCGGCGATCTCGCGGATTCAACAGATTTATCGAGAACACGGTTTTCGAACGGCTGCGGGTGAAGGAGCCGAACCATTCGGACTGGACCTGTATCCGCGAGCGATGTACGTGGCGTGGATGTACGGGCACCGCAAGGAACTGGAACGCGGCGACGAAACGCTGGCGCAACTGGCGACATCCGAAGGGGTCAGCGTTCGGTTGTGTGAACATGTCACCGACGTTCTGAATCGCGAAGCCGCTTCGTTTCCGATGTCACTGATTGTGTCGCAGTTTCGGGCGCTGCCGTCGCCGTCAGAAACGACGATTGCTGAAGTGCGTCAGCAATGCGAACAGATCAGCGCCGTTCTTCGGGACTGGCAAAGCACGCTGGCCGCAGCGGCCGGAGACGAAGAGGAAGCATCCGTCCTGACTGCCGGCGACGTCAGCGTTTCACCGACACATACGTTCGCCGCCGCGATTGACTGGGAAGACGGGAATGCACAGGCGGAGTTCGAAATCTCCGTCTCGGCTGCCAGCGACGTCCCTGCGGACCGTTCCGTTGTCGTCTGGCGAAATCCGCGGCTGCAGTTTCGCCGTGAAGATCGGCGCCGCGATCCTCCGCGGCCGCTTAGCGCATTTGTGACTGCCGAGACCGCCGACCGGCTGCGGTTCGGGAAGCATCCCGCCGGCCTGGCCATCGGCGAAAACGACTTCGTGGTGACGGGTGATCTTCGACTGCCGGTCGCTCTGGAGATCCCCGCCGGGCGCACGTCAGCCCAACTGCTGGTGGACGTGGAGCTGGATCCGACTCACGATCCGAACAGCATTGTCCGCTGCCGGATTTCGGACGGCGAAGTCGCCGGGGAAACGGCGGCCGAAGTGGGTGAGTCATCCACCCTGCTGGCGAATCCCGACAGCCCGGCAGTCGCCGCGTGGCAGGTTGAAGTGGCAAAGTTCGCCAGTCTGCTGCCGGAAGTGTCGCACCGCGAACCGGCTCCCTCTGATCGCGATCCCATCCCCGCGCCGTTTGACAACACCTACAACGAGCCGGAACGAAATCACTTTCATTACGCGGTCAAGTATCACCGCGACGACGATTTCTTCGTTCAGCATATCGCCGACGACGACACGCGGCGCCGGCTTGATCAGGCGTGGACGGACCTGCTGACATCGTTCGAATATCACGACGTGAATCTGAGATTCGTGAACAACAAGTTTTCACCGGGACTGCAGGCGACACACATCGGCGACCTGGACCAGGCAGCAATCGACAGACTTTCCGCACCTGCCGCAGATTACATCCGTGGATTCCGCGACGAATATCTGATGATGCAGCAGTCGCTGCGGTCCGCTCAACCGGGTCATGTGGCTGATGTTCTGGAATTTGCGGCGATGGCATGGCGTCGTCCGCTGACGGAAGCCGAACAGCAGCGGCTGACCGATTTCTATTCAGCGCTGCGTCAGGAACACGATCAGTCACACGAAGAAGCGATTCGCGGGACGCTGGCGCGAGTCCTGGTGGCTCCCGGTTTCCTGTACCGCGCCGAATTCGGCGACACGGGCGACACCGACGCCGATCGTATTGTTCCGCTGGACGACTGGCAGCTTGCCAGCCGGCTCAGCTACCTTTGCTGGTCGTCGGGTCCGGATGCTGCTTTGACCGAATCGGCCGCCGCCGGACGACTGCAGCAGCCGGAAGAACTGCAGCGCCACACCGATCGCCTTTTGCGTGACCCGAAAGCGCGCCGGCTGGCGGCTGAGTTCTTCGGTCAGTGGCTGGGGTTCTACCGCTTCGATCGGCACACCGGCGTGGATCGGCAGCGGTTTCCGGAGTTCACGGAAGAACTGCAGTCCGCGATGTATAACGAAGCCGTATCATTCTTCGAATACGTGCTGCGCGAAGACCGGCCTGTCGATGAGATCCTGTTCGCCGACTACGCGTTCCTGAACCGGCGGCTGGCAAATCACTACGGTGTTGACGCTTCGCAGTTGTCGGAAGAGCAGTTTTCCGATGAACAGTTCGCTCGGATGGAGCTTGCGGAAGAACAGCATCGCGGAGGATTGCTGGGGCTGGGTGCCGTGCTGACGGTGACGTCGGCTCCGCTGCGAACCAGTGCCGTGAAGCGCGGCGACTGGGTTCTGCGGCGAATCGTCGGAACACCGGTGCCGCCGCCACCCGCCGACGCCGGTTCGATTTCAGCCGACGATTCCCGGGATGACGGTCTGACGATTCGGCAGCAGCTTGAAGCTCACCGCGACAATCCGGCGTGCGTCAATTGTCACTCCCGCATCGATGCCCTGGGTTTCGCTCTGGAAAACTATGATCCGATCGGACGCTGGCGCGATACGTATGGCAACGGTCAGCAGATCGATTCGTCGGGAACTCTCAGCGACGGAACGGAATTATCCGGTCTGCCGGGACTTCGCGACTATCTGCGTCGGCAGAAAGACAACTTCCACCGAACACTGTGTACCCGGCTGGTCGGATACGCTCTGG
The DNA here is from genome assembly GCA_041398785.1 of Planctomycetaceae bacterium. Taxonomy (NCBI): domain Bacteria; kingdom Pseudomonadati; phylum Planctomycetota; class Planctomycetia; order Planctomycetales; family Planctomycetaceae; species Planctomycetaceae bacterium. Next base: position 228,208 of record JAWKUA010000012.1, read on the forward strand.
GACGCACGGTCATGGCTTCCGATCGCCCGCTGATTGAATCCATGCTGGCGGATATCGACGGACAGGCCGGTGTCGCCGACCTGATCGTACGCATCGTTCTGAGCGAACAATTTCGAAACCGACGCTATGACGCTCCGGACGCAACCGATGTAGAATAAGGTGGTCACCGGAAACCCGCGGGCGGACGCCTGACTTCGTGAATTATCAGAACATGGCGGCACTTGCCGGAGGAAAGCAGATGAAAAACATGACGCACACAGGCAGCCGGCGGGCGTTTCTTCAAGGTGCCGGCGGCACGGTTCTGACGCTTCCCTGGCTCGAATCCGTTCCGCTTCGAGCGGAGGATTCCGGAAAGCGGACCACCGCCGGAACGTCCGGCAAGCCCCCCGTTCGATTCGCGTGCATCTATTTTTCGAACGGTGTTGAGCCCGAACACTGGTGGGCTCGCGGTCAGGGATCGTCGATGGAAATCGGTCCCGGTCTGCAGCCGATGCTGCCTTATCGCGATGACATGGTGTTTGTGAAAGGTTTGTTCAACGAACAGGCCGTGCGCCATAAAAGTGCTCATCTGGGACGCGTGCCGAATTTGCTTTCCGGAGCCTGGGTCAGCACGGACCAGGACCTGATTCGCGTCGGCCGGACGATGGATCAGGTGCTGGCGGATGAAGTCGGCCGGCACACGGCGATCCCCAGCCTGGTCCTGGGAATCGAACCCACGGAACTTCGGCTGGAAGACGGATTGTCCATGATCTACGGATCGTGCATTTCGTGGGCCAGCGACACAAAGCCCGCGACCAAGGAAATCTATCCGTCGCGAGTCTTCGATGCGCTGACGGGCAACGGAACGGACCGCACGCTGGACCGCACCGTTCTGGACGCCGTGCTGGCCGATGCAAAGGATCTCCGCGGCAGGATCAGCGAATCGGATCGTGGGAAACTCGACGAGTATCTCGAATCTGTTCGCGACATCGAACGCCGCATCGATCGCGCGTCGGCGGACGGACGGCTGGAAGGCTGGAAGCCGAATCTGACGGCTCCCGACATGGACCGCCCTGATGACCAACTGCCGCAGGATATTCCGGACCACATGAAGCTGATGATGGATCTGATCGTGCTGGCATTCCAGATGGACAAGTCTCGAGTCGTCACCTGCATGCTCAACAACGACCTGTCACAGATGAACTTCGGTTTCCTGGAAGGGGTGCAGGGAAGTCTGCACCTGGATCTGACTCACAACGGGCGTCGGCCGGAACTGGAGGCGATGTATCTGAAGACGAACCAGTTCCACGTCAGTCAGTTTGCGTGGCTGCTGAAGCGGCTGAAGGAAATCCAGGAAGGTGAAGGAACGCTGCTGGACAATTCGCTGCTGATGTGTTGTTCGAATCTGTTCGACGGCGACAAACACGAAGCTGACGAGATGCCGATCCTGCTGGCTGGCCGCGGCGGAGGCAGTCTGAACACGGGCCGCGTCCTGAATTACCGCGATCGGCCCGACGACGAACGGCGAGCCTGCAGCCTGTACCTGTCGCTGATGGACCGCATGGGCGTCAACCATCCCCGATTTGGAGACACCGACCGGCGTCTGTCCGATCTCTATACCGCGAGCGGGACAGAATGAGACATTCGGGCTCGCGGGAGTAAGAAGAGCGAAAAGTATCGGCGTCCGCCGCGGCCAGTATAGTACTGCGTCACGCATGAATCGACGGGTCGTGTGCCACTGCCTGTGCCAGTGTGTACCAGGCTGCACAGCACTGGCACAGCCAGTGCCACACAACTCATCAATGCCGTGCTGGCGAAGCACTACCAGCCGCCGCCATTCGTGGCAGTTTTGGACGTATGACCTTTGGCTCCGTAATCTCACCCGTGACGCCGGATTCCTGATTGGAACAAAGCACCCGCGATTCGAATTGCGTCTGATGTTGGTGACCTGTCAGCGTATAATCCCCGTAAAATTCCCTCCGAAAAACCGCTTTGAGTCTTCCCATGTCTCGCCACGTCGCTGCCCGCAGCCTTGTGTTATCGTGTCCTGATTCATCTGCCGCCCGCGTACTCGGCGCATGGCGAACGGTGCTTCTTTTCATCGCCCTGCTGATTCCGCTTTCCGTAACGTACGGCGACGACGCTCGCGTGGATTTCGCGGAACAGATCCAGCCGCTGCTGGCCGAGAACTGTTTTGCCTGTCACGGACCGGATGCCAGCCATCGTGAAGCGGAACTGCGGCTGGACGAAGAAGCCGCCGTGAAAAAAGCAGTGGTCGTCCCCGGAGACCCCGCTGCCAGTGAACTGTTCACGCGGATCGTTTCCGTCGATCCGGACCTGCAGATGCCGCCGGCAGATTCCGGCAAGTCGCTGAAACCGGAAGACATCCGTCTGATTGAACGCTGGATCGCCGAAGGAGCGAAATGGTCGCGGCACTGGGCGTTTGTGTCTCCAAGGAAACCGGAACCTCCGAACGTCGGCGGAGACTGGAGCCGCAACGCCATCGACCGCTTTGTGTTCCAGCGAATGAAGGAACATGGACTGCATCCGTCACCCGAAGCGGATCGACGTACGCTGCTGCGGAGAGTCTACTTCGACCTGATCGGTCTGCCGCCGGCCCCCGAGGACCTGGAACGATTCCTCGCGGATACGTCCGACGACGCGTACGAGAAATTCGTTGATGAACTGCTCGCTGATCCGCACTACGGCGAACGCGTGGCGATCGACTGGCTCGACGCCGCGCGATACGCCGACACCAATGGCTACCAGAATGATTTCTATCGCAGCATGTGGCCCTGGCGCGACTGGGTCATCAAGGCTCTGAACGACAACCTGCCGTATGACCAGTTCATTCTGCACCAGATCGCCGGCGATATGCTGGACAGTCCGACTCAGGATCAGTTGATCGCCACCGGCTTCAGCCGCAATCATCGCATGGTGACGGAAGCCGGTTCGATCGACGAAGAGTGGGAAGTGGAAAACGTGGTGGACCGCGTGGAAACCACGTCGGCCGCACTGCTGGGTCTGACGATGGGCTGTGGTCGCTGTCACGATCACAAGTACGACCCGATTACTCAGACGGAGTTCTATGAGTTCTTCGCATTCTTCAACAACGTCGATGAAAAGGGCGTGTACACCGAAACACGGGGCAATGTGCCTCCGCTGATTCAGCTTCCGACACCCGATGACGTCGCAAAGCTGAACGAATTCGATACCAGAATCCAGGACCTCGAACAGCAGCTTGCGAAGGCGAATGCAGATGCGTCGGAATCAAAGTCAGAGAATGCCGCCGTCAACGATCTCTCGCAGCGGCTCGAAGCGGTTCGGAAGGAACGCGGCGATTTCGACAAGTCGATTCAGACGACAATGATCATGCGGGACCGTGCCGAATACCGGCCGACGTATCTGCTGAAACGCGGCCAGTACAATCTGCCGGACAAATCACGCGAACTCTGGCCCGCC